>JAFTFD010000373.1 GCA_017449745.1 Lachnospiraceae bacterium | reverse complement strand
CGGCAGCAGGGTCTTTATGTATTTTACGATCCAGTCGAATATAGCAGTGGCGCTGATCAGTCTGATCGGCATCATCAAAATGCTCCGTGAGCAGCAATACTCACACACCTGGTATGTGATCCAGTTCGTGGGCGCGGTCGCGATCACGCTGACCGGAATGGTGTTCTGCTTTGTTCTTGCGCCGACGATGGGAAAATACGCCTGGAATCTTCAGAATGTTCTCACGCATGTGGCCGTTCCGGTCGCCGCGGTCGCAGATATGTTTGTCTCAGGCAAAAACAGCACGATGGGGAAAAAGGGTATTCTCTATGTCACACTCCCGCCTCTTGCCTATGCGCTGTATGCCGGGATCGGATATGCCGCCGGATGGGAGTTCTCCAGAGGAAAGAACTATCCGTATTTTTTCCTGAACTGGGGGAGTCCTGCAGGAGCTTTCGGATTTACAAGGGAGCTGCCGTTTATGGGCTGTGTCTGGTGGATCATCGCGCTGCTGATCTTCCTGATCCTGACCGGGAGGCTTTACCTGTTCATCCTGGATCTCATCAGGAAAAAGCAGGATCCAGCCTGTCGCTGATATCAGAATAAAAGAGGTTCCTGCCAATTACTGACGTAAGGCAGCGTTATATCACTGACACAGTTTGATCGGTACTGTGCTTATTATTTCATGTCAGAAGCATCTGTCGTATAATGATAGATAGCTTCTGATTTTTTAAATTATTAGCATACCGGGAGAATAGTGAGAAAAATGTGCCGATGCACATTTTTCATCACTAAATTTAAGCCGCAAGCGTCTCAAATTCCGATTCAGGAGAATTCGCCTGCGCGAATTCTCCTGCGGGATGCCTTCGCTGACGCTTCGGCATGGGAGAAAATATGCCAGCAATCGGAGTACTGATAAAGCCTGCCTCCGGCGCCTGCAACATGCACTGTGACTACTGTTTTTACTGCGACGAGGCTGCCAAGCGGACCATCGCCTCTTACGGGATGATGAGCCAGAGGACGCTTAAAAATGTGATCAAGCGCACGCTCCTAAGGGCGGAGGGAATGTATTCCCTGGCCTTTCAGGGTGGGGAGCCTACGCTCTGTGGCCTTGCCTTTTTCGAGGATGTGATCCGCTTTCTTGAACAGTACAACCAGAATCACTGCAGGATCCAGCTGGCGCTGCAGACGAACGGCTACGGCATTAACAGGGAGTGGGCTGAGTTTTTCGCGAAAAACAATTTTCTCCTGGGAATTTCCGTGGACGGCACAGAGGAGATCCATAACTGTTACAGACACGGCAATGACGGGGGCAACAGTTATGAGCACGCGATGAATGCGATCCGCCTCTTTGAGGAGTGCGGCGTCGAATACAACATTCTCACGGTCGTACACCGCCGAACAGCTGAAAATATCAAGGAGATCTATAAAGAATACAGGGCGAGGGGATGGAACTATATGCAGTTCATCACGTGCCTGGATCCGCTGGGAGAACCCCGCGGACAGAAGGAGTATTCCCTTCTTCCCGAGACCTACGGGCAGTTCCTGATCGATCTGTTCGATCTCTGGTTTGAGGATCTTAAAAATAATGACGCGCCTTTTATCAGGCAGTTTGAGAACTACGTCGGGATCCTGCTCGGATATGAGCCTGAATCCTGCGAACAGAGAGGAATCTGTGATATTCAGAACGTCGTCGAGGCGGACGGAAGCGTTTATCCCTGCGATTTCTATGTGCTGGATGAGTTCTGTCTCGGAAATCTCAACGAGGACCTGCTGCCGGCAATCTATGAGCGCCGCGGAAAGATCGGATATGTGGAGAGGTCCCGAAACCATCCGGCGGAGTGTAAGAGCTGCCCTTATTTCATGCTGTGCCGAGGCGGATGCTATCGAAGCCGTATGACAGCCCCGGATCCGGACGGCCTTAACTATTTTTGCCCTGGGTACAAGATGTTCTTTGACAGCTGCGGAGAGAAACTCAGGCAGGCCGCTGAGATCTACAGGAAGCGGATGCAGCACTGATCTAAAGAAGTGGATACAGCGATGATTTACAAGAAGCAGATACAGTGATGATCTAAAGAAAGCGGATACAGCGGTGATCTAAAGAAGCGGATGCAGCGATGATTTACAAGAAGCAGATACAGCGATGATTTATTGATTTCAGAGGTCTGTTGCGATACAATTTTTAGTGTGGCCTGCATCGTGCAGAACACTGAAAATGGTGTGATCTATGCATGCCTGCGCAGTCATCTGCGTCATTCCTATATGCTGCCATGTGCGGCGATATCAGGAAGATAATTATTGTTTTAGGATAGGAGAACATTATGAAAAAGAAAGTGACAGTCAGACGGGTTTTAGCACTGCTGCTTATCTGTGTGCTCATGCTGGCAGCATGCGGTAAGAAAAAGAAGGATGCTGAGCCGGAGGCCGAGGCAGCTGCTGCAGCAGAAGAGGCAGCAGCAGTAGAGGAAGAGGTTCCTGCAGAGGAACCCGAGCCGGTCGATGACGGCATTCTCGAGAATGGCCTGTTCTCGATCACGATCCCCGAGCAGTTTATCGGCGGCTACGAGGCTGAGACCAGTGATAACACCATTACTGTTTTCGATAAGGCTTCCAAAGAGGCAAACTGCGGCGGATACGTTTTCGGCGTCGAGGCATATGAGAATCCAGATGATTATGCGATGGCTCCCGGCATCGTCAAGATCGGCGAGCTGACAGGCGGCGACGGAAAGCTTTACGATATCGTTCTCAGCCATCCGACGGATGTCCAGTATGATTTCAATAACGAAGAGACCCAGAAGTTCTACAAGGATTTCTATGAGGCTAGCGAAGAGATCGCGAATGCACTGGTCAGCACGGACGGCGGCAGCTATACTGCCGGCGCCGGAATGAAGGGCGAGGAGCTTTATCAGGACGTTCTTGCGAAATACGTGACAGCATTTACCGAGGAGTGGGACGCTGATCAGTACGCCGAGGAAGAAATGAGCCCGATGTACTATGCAATGACCATCATGGGCGAGACAGATCTTCTTAACAAGATCGGCTATGTTTATCAGGATATTAACAGTGATGGAATCGAAGAACTGCTGATCGGTGAGATCGCGGAAGGTGACTGGAAGGGCGTTGTTTACGATATTTATACAATGGTCAACAGAGAGCCCGCTCATGCCGCTTCCGGATTCGGCAGAAACAGGATCTACGTTACGGAGAGTGATACTGTCTGCATCGAGTATTCCAACGGAGCTGCTGACAGCGGATGCTATTTCGCCTATCTTGAAAACAACAAGGGAAATCTGTATCCCGAGGTCGCCTTTAAGGTCGAGGTCGCTGAAGATGAGACTCTGAAATATCTCGCCGGATACGGCATCAATGATGACGGCGAGTGGCAGTGGGAAGAGCTCACAGAGGAAGACTGGAATCAGCGCCTTTCCAACTTTGGCGAGTACAACCGCTTTGATTACATTCCTCTGGCAGAGGTCGCTGCAGAGCTGATGCCCGCAGAGGAAGAGGCTGCAGAGGCTGCAGAAGGCGAAGAGGCAGCAGAAGCTGCAGAAGGCGAAGCAGCTGCAGAGGCTGCAGAAGGTGAAGAAGCTGCTGAAGCTGCGGAGGGCGAAGAGGCTGAGGCAGGTGAGGTCGAGACGATCGGTCTTGCAAATCCCTGGACGGATTCCACAGAGGAAGAAGCTTCCAAACTGGTTCCTGTTTCCTTCGTACTCCCTGAGGGCGCAGAGAACGCTGCATGGAGCGTTATGGAGAACACAGACGGCGAGCCGCTTGTCCAGATGACTTTCGACTATATGGACATGACCTTTACCGCAAGAGAGCAGGCAGGTGCTGCAGAGGATGCAGATATCGCAGGCATGTTCTATGAGTGGGATTCCACAGAGGATACAGAACTGGCAGGCTGGGAGCTTCCCGCAAAGGTCAGTGTTGCAGCAGGCGATAATGAGACTGCTGAGCTCTGCACATGGTTTGATGCAGAGAATAAGACAGCTTACTCCCTTGGCGTCACAGCTGCAGATCTGGACGGATTTGATATCCGGGCTGTTGCTGAGGCACTTTGCAAGGCTGAGTAAGGAATAAAAAGCTCAGTGTACTGATGCTTGTAAGATCGTATTTGAGCCGGGCTTTGGTCCGGCTCATTCTTTTAAAGTGATCGCATATTTTTGAGGAGGAAAAACCATGATCCGCAGAGCAGATAGTTGCGAAATCGAATACAGGGAGCACATGAGAGACGGTGACGGCACAGTAAAGCTGACACATCTGATCACAGCTCCTTCGGAACTCAATGACAAAGGCAGGCTGTTTTCCAGGATCACGCTGGAGCCCGGCTGCAGCATCGGCTATCACATTCATGATAAGGATGCAGAGCTGTTCTATATCTTAAAGGGGACAGGCGAGTACAATGATAACGGCGAGATCAGGACCGTGTATCCCGGTGATGTGACGATCTGCCCGACCGGCGAGGGACATGGCATTGCGAACAGGACGGAAGAGGTCCTGGAATTTGTGGCAGTCATCGTTTACGCCTGACAAGGATGTGATAAAGTCAACGTGGCGAAGGCAACGTGACGAAAACAACGTGATATAGGCAACGTGACAAAAACTACGTGACGAAGACAACGCGGTGAAACACCTGGCAGCTTCGGAGATTAAAAGAATGCGAGATTTTACGATCAGAACACAGCAGGATCTTGAAAACGCGGTAGAAGAGTTCGGGATCCTTCCGTTTTTTTCAAACTCAATTCCCGGATTTTCCATCGAAGAACATACGCCGGCCGAGATCTGGTTTACAGAGGAACCCGGTCCATGGGAGTGGAAGGGACCTGTGATCAGGGCTACCGGCTGCGCCTACGGCAAATTCTTTGAGCACAAAGCCGCTTATATCAGCAGGAAATGGTTTCCGGATTTTGCCAATTTCCGCAGGGACGGGTATGACTTTGACGCGCGTTTTGACGATGAACTGGCGCCCTACAAAGATAACGCGCTGTATACGCTGCTGGATGAAAATGCGCCGGTACTCTCCAGAGACTTAAAGCGCCTGGGGCACTACGGCAAAAAAGAAAACAGCGGTTTCGATACGATCATCAGCCGGCTGCAGGCCCAGTGCTATGTCGTGACTTCCGATTTTGTCTATATGAAAGACCGGTACGGCAAGGAATACGGCTGGGGAGTGGCAGAGTACTCCACCCCGGAAAAAATGATGGGGGAGGAGTTTACTTCGAGAGTCTATCAGCGCTCACCTGAGGAGTCCTTCAGGGTCATACTGGAACATTTAAAGGGATTATTCCCGGAAGTGGATGAAAAGAGACTGACGAGATTTCTGTCCGGCTCCGGCAGCGCACCGAAAGCGCAGGCCGGCGAGGAGAAGAACTGGCTGATCCCCTCAAATCCGAAGATGTACGATATCATCAAAGGGTTTGAAAACACGGATGTTCACGAGTGGACACAGTCCAATCCCAACATCCGGATCGGGGATATCATTTACATGTATGTCGGAGTTCCGGTCGGCGCTGTGCTGTTTAAATGCCAGGTCGAAGATGTCAATATTCCATGGCAGACAGAGCGCGGAATGAAGACGCTGATGCGCCTTAGAAAGCTCAAGACATATTCCAGGGATAAACTGACCAGGGAACGGATGCGGGAACTGGGCGTCGTCAACTGCAGAGGACCCAGGTTCATGCCCGCTGAGCTCATTAACGAGTTGGAAAAATAACAGATTCATTCTATTTTTTGTTCAGCAATAACAGACGCTCTGCCTCTTCAGAAGGGTTCGAGATCACGGCAGTAGCCAAAACCTCACAGGGCGGGTTCTGTTCGACTGCCTCAATAGCTTCTGTGACAGCTGCCACATCTCCGCTGACAAATACGGTCACGTGACCTCCGCATTTGGTGTTTTTGGCTTCATAGGTCACATCCGCAGTTTTTACGAGTTTATCGACGACCAGGATCGCATTTGCGCTTCCGAGGGTCTCTACCAATCCAAGTGCCTGAAACATAAGGCTGCCTCCTTCTCTTTATTTGTTGATCGTCATCTGGGCCGCAAGCTCTGTCCCTTCATCAGGAGAAGCGATCACGGTGCGGGAGACGATCTTTGCGCCGCGCCTCTCAGCCATAGCCAGCGCTGCCTCCATTGCGGCATTTACGTCGGCAACCATGCCGCGCATCTTGACGCAGGCGCCGCTCTTAAGACGGTTTCTTTCAATGGACTGGATACGTACATCCGCGGCCTTGGCGGCGGCATCCAGGGCGACGAAGCACTCCAGATAACTGTCCAGTTCAAATACGCCGATCGCCATTCCGCTGTATTCGGATTTTGCTGTCTCTGAACTCATAAATAGGATCCTCCGATGCTGCACAATACTGCATGCTCTGACTAACATACTACATGCTATAAATTATATACCGTATTTTAAACGCATATTACATTCAGATATTATATTGTATTAA
The DNA here is from genome assembly GCA_017449745.1 of Lachnospiraceae bacterium. Taxonomy (GTDB): domain Bacteria; phylum Bacillota; class Clostridia; order Lachnospirales; family Lachnospiraceae; genus CAG-791. The sequence goes on along the minus strand of JAFTFD010000373.1, from coordinate 4,921 downwards.
AAACAAACCGATGTGTCACGAACTTTTTGCGAATTCAGTTTCTTTTCAAGAATAGAAATATTGAAAGGAGATTGAAAACATAGCTGGCGCATTCTCGTGACTTCAGTCGTGAGTTAGCCAGCAGGAGAGTGTCTGAAAGCAGGCAGAAAATCGAACATATATTCGATTTCTGCTTGCTTTTTTGGCTATCATATGGTATAATCAATTCATGGATAAAAGTATATATTCTATCAATAATAATGGACTTACATATGGTCGTGGATATGTCTATTCTCTTCAGTACCATATCTTATGGTGTACGAAGTACAGGAAACAGATCCTGACGGGCGGTATAGACGAGGAACTGAAGTCTATGCTGGAGCAGATCGCAGCAGAGTATTCTTTTACAATTACGGCGATGGAGGTCATGCCGGATCACGTGCATCTTCTGCTGGACTGCAAACCTCAGTTTATGATCTCTGATATGGTAAAGATCATGAAGGGGAATACGGCAAGATGGCTGTTTCTGGAGCATCCTGAGCTGAAAAGGTCGTTGCGGGGCGGGCATCTGTGGAACCCTTCCTACTGCGCCGTGACGGTAAGCGACAGGAGCAGGGCGCAGGTGATGCAGTACATAGAGAGTCAGAAGGAGAAAGCATAGTGCAGTAAAGAGAAAGGGGGAGACCGGATGCATATCTCATCGAGTTACGGCGTGGAGATCAGAAAGCAGGATGTCTGTATCCGCAAGACGATGGACATCTACCGTCAGGCTGTGCTGTATCTGGTCCATACGACGAAGGACAATACTGCACGCTATGACTTTGACCAGCGCTTCCCGAAGATGCCATCCTACCTCCGGCGCTCGGCGATCCAGGAAGCACTGGGACTTATCTCCTCCTGTCACAGCAGGCAGCGTGGAGGGAAGGTCAGACTGCCGGAGAAGGTCCATGCGATGCCGGTATTCTACAGGAAAGTCATGTATGAGGAAGGCGAGCCCGGCAGCGATACTGCGAAGATCAAGCTGTACGACGGTCATGACTGGATCTTCAGGGAGATCCGGCTGAAGCATACGGATATGGAATATCTGCGCAGGCGCTGGTCCGGGGAGAAGGCCTCCGCCCCGACGCTTGAGAAGAGGCACAAAAAGTACTTCCTGAGGTTTACATTCAGTGAGGAAGTGCGCCTTACGGAAAAGCCGGCAGACAGGTGCAGGATCTGCAGCATAGACCTGGGGATCAATACGGATGCGGTGTGCACCATCATGGACCCGGACGGAACTATCCTCGCGCGAAGTTTTATAAACTTCCCGGGTGACAAAGACCGGATCGGCCATGTGCTGGGACGCATCCGGAGGCATCAGCGGATCCATGGCGGCGGATGCAGGGGACTGTGGCAGTATGCTGTCAGGCTGAATGAGGAACTGTCCATCAAGACTGCCATGCAGATCGTGCAGTTCGCGAAAGAACACCACGCGGACGTCCTGGTATTCGAGTTCCTGGAGATGAAGGGGCGTATCCGTGGGAGCAGGAAGATGCGGCTTCATATATGGCGTAAGCGAGATGTGCAGAAGCGCTGTGAGCATATGGCACACAGGAACGGCATCAGGGTCTCAAGGGTCTGTGCATGGCAGACAAGCAGGCTGGCGTATGACGGATCGGGGGAGGTGGTCCGGGATCCGGACAATCACAGCCTGTGTACATTTGCAAATGGGAAACAGTATAACTGTGACCTTTCAGCATCTTATAATATCGGAGCAAGATATTATATCAGAGAACAAATCAAAACCATGCCGGAGACGGTACGGTCATCACTGGAGGCAAAAGTTCCTGCGGTGATGCGCAGAAGCTCATGTGTCTATGCGGACCTGCTTCAGATGCGGAGAGCATCATAGCAGGGGAAGCAGACACAGGCAGATGACTGCGGACTACCTGATGAGTGGGGTTATGGCGCGCAAGCGATATAGCTATTGCCCTAACGGGCGTCTAATCTTCAGGCGTATCCGCTGTTATCCAGTCTGGCCGCCTAAAGCGGCGTAAGAAGCTCGTGTTTTTAAACATGAGAGTTTCACACAATGAAAGTATTCCTGATCATTCTGCTGGTTCTCATCGTTTGCTGCTGCTTTACACACAGACGCGTCATCAAAGCCCTGATCAATCATGAGCCTATGCCGAAGGCACCCAAGTGGCATGTTTGGGTCAAAAAGGAAAACAGAAGAAGCTGATCAGCGAATGAATCGCTATGCTTCTTGATTAAGGCAGATCCTTAATGGGTACAGGGAGACCTGTACCTTTTTTTGTAGTTAGAATAAGCATCTCTTTTGAAGCGTTTGGCTTTATGATATTATGATGGTAATGTCAAAAGGCAGAAAGTATGCCGTGCTATCGGGCAGGCTTTTATATCATTTTTATCAGTCGGAGGCGGAAAATGGCAATTACAGTGAATTTATATTACACAGGCAAAGACGGCAGCGCTCGCAAATTCGCTGAAGAGATGGAAGCATCGGGAACTGCGGCAGCGATCCGGGCGGAAGAGGGGAATCTTCGTTACGATTACTTCACCCCGCTTGCCGATCCGGAGACGATCCTGCTGATCGACAGCTGGCGTGACCAGGCGGCAATCGATGCGCATCATGCTTCTCCCATGATGAAAACGCTCGCCGGACTGCGTGAAAAATATGACCTTCACATGAAAGTGGAAAGGTATGTCAGCGACGAATACGAGGCGGACAGTGTTTTCATAAGAAAATAGGAAATACGGGGAGATAGTTAAAGATCCCGGAAATATCGAAAACTAGTGGAATCGGGGAACAGATTCAAAGTCATGACAGCGGGGAAGAAATTCAGACAGGGAGAGAAATCAAAATGACGAAAACTATTATAGCTGTGAATGCAGGTCCTCGCGCTAACTGGAATACGGATACGCTTATCACGGAGGCCTCTAAAGGTGCTGAATCAACAGGTGCTGTTGTACAGAGATTTGACCTGTTCCGGCTGGAGAGATATACGGGATGTATATCCTGTTTTGGCTGTAAGAAAGAGAGGTTCAAAGGCCACTGTGTCTGCAGGGATGGGCTGACGCCTGTTTTGGATGCCATCAGGGAGGCTGACGGCCTGATCATCGGCTCCCCGAATTATCTCGGAGATCTGACGGCTTCTTTCAGGGCGCTGTATGAGCGCCTGATCTTCCAGAATCTGACCTATAACCTGGAAACACCCTGCTGCAACGAGCGTCCGATCCCGGTACTGCTGATCATGACGAGCAATGCGCCGGATACTATGTACCTCGATAAGATGCAGAATTATCAGCAGACGCTAAACCGCTTCGTCGGCCCGGCGCAGGTCCTGATCAGCGGAGATACGCTGCAGCTCAAGGACTACAGCAAGACGGACTGGCAGTGGTCCATGTTTGATCCTGAGAAAAAGGCGCTGCGGCATGAGACAGTGTTCCCTCAGGAATGCAAAAAAGCGTTTGAGATGGGAGCAGAGATTTTTAAGTGATTTTATTCTTGGATGCTCTACGGAAACAAAAAGACAAGAAGATGATCACGAATGTTGCTCAATAGCGATTATGAATACTGCTTAATACCAAAATATGCAGATACTCTGTTGGAAACGGTGCCTGATTAGGCTCGGTTTTCCGATGAAAAAGTATCTGCATATTTTATTAGAGAAAACTAAATAAGAATGTTAGTGAGTATTAAGGTAAGTCCTGTTAACAGGAAACACACCTTTTATGTTTATGCGTTCCAGCCTTCCGGTGTAGAAGCACCTGAAACGTCACAGGTATCGGAATAGGAATCAACAGTGACCGTGATATTGCTGTTGCCTTCTACATAGACCGTACCATCAGTTCCGATGATGGTGACTGTATTACCGTTGCTGTCGACGATCTGTCCTTCGCACTGAAGGTCAGTCAGAACACTGTCCTCAGTCACGATCCATTTGGATGTTTTGTCAACATAGACAGCGCAGTATCCGTCACCGCCATCGCCGGCATTGCTCTCATCATCAAGAATGGCGCCCGTCAGTGTGCTTCCTTCTGTCATGTAAAAATCAAGGTTGCTGATGCTGTCCCAAAGGATGTCGCCTTTCATTTCCTGGTCGATCGCAGTGAACAGGCAGTCTGCGCCATTGGCACCTGCAGATCCCCAGCCGCGGGCGTTGCTGTTGCCGGTGACCTTCAGGAAGAAATCATTTTCTTCCGCATACGTGATGTCGACGTTTTCCAGGATGAACGTGCTCTCTGTATTTGTCGTGTAGAACATGCCTCCGTTATGGGCAGTCAGTGTTCCGTCTACCATCGTAAATGTACTGTTGCCGATCTCGGAATCACCGGACATGCTCTGATAGAGGATGATATTCCAGGTACAGTCATTCTGTTCATTATCGCTCATATTGCCGCTGAGATCACAGTCATACAGAGACAGGCTGTTCAGCCCTTCAATACAGACAGCTTCGGATCCGGTCGCAGTGAGTTCCGCGTCGTGAATCGTGATATCAGCTGTCGAATAAACAGCCGGAGATCCTGTGCCGTTGGAAGTATAAGAGCCGCCGTCCACGACCATTGTGCCGCCACCGCGGTCAGACCTGACGGCTGCAGAAGATTCTCCATTTGTCTCAGCTGTCACATTCGCGGCGTAAAGCGTACCGCCGCCTGCAACGTGGATGCCGCCGGACGTACTTTTTTCCGTGTAGATCGTGGTGTCGGAGACATAAACGACACCGTCGCCATAGGCGAATACGCCGGCACCGCCTTTGGAATCAGTTGTGATTTCAGCATCTTTCAGGGTAAGCGTTCCATCTGTGGCAAGGACTGCCGCTCCGACTCCGTAAAAACTGGAAGAATCACCTCCTGTGCTGTCCGAAGAAGTCCTGCTGATCGTCACATCTGATAAGTTCACATTTCCGCCTGACACCAGAATTGCATTTTCATCCGTTCCGGT
>JAFTFD010000372.1 GCA_017449745.1 Lachnospiraceae bacterium | reverse complement strand
CAGAGCAGGCAGCATTCCGGCTAAACGCGTATGGTACCGCGTGCCTGTAAGAAAAGGGCTCTCCGGAGACGGATCGGAATATCACATTTATCTGAAGGCAGGAGATACACAGCATCTGTGTGTCTTTTTCTCGGGCGGCGGAATGGCCTGGAATACGTACACGGCCGCCCGCCCTGCGTCAGGCGGAAAGATGGCCGCCAAGACGCCTAATTATTACTGGAACAACTTAAGGCCTGCGACGCAGATCATGAATATCAATGTCGGGATCACAGACGTATTGCTGGGGACAAATCCGTTCCAGCAGTGGAATATGGCGGTGATCACATATGATACGGGAGATTTCCATATCGGGGATTCCGAGCTGCCGTATGTGTCTGAAAACGGAGAAGAGAAGATCCTGCACTTCCACGGATACAGGAATTTCCAGGCGGCAATGGAGATCTGCCGGGACTTTTTCCCGGAACCGGATCAACTGCTGATCGCGGGAGATTCCGCGGGTGCCTTCGCCGTGCCTGCCCTGGCGGGCGATATCCTGGAGAACTGGTATCCGGGCTGCAAAGACGTCACACTCCTGTCGGACAGCGCGACGCTGATCTATGACGGATGGCAGCCGATCATCCGGGATGTCTGGAGAGCACCGGAGAAATTCTGGAAACCGATAAAGACCGATGACCCGGCAGGGGACTGGTATGAAGCATTTGCGGAAAAATACCGGGAGAGAGGCAGGACGATCCGATGCCTCTACTCGAGTTCCACACACGATCATCTGCTCAGCACCTATTACAATGACCTGGTGAACAGGAAATACGAGACCAATGAGGAAATGCAGGAGCGCTACTACATGCAGCTGAGCGGCCAGATGAGGCGCTTTAAAACTATATTTGAGAACTTCCGCACGGAGGAGGGAAAGCCGGTCTTTGGCATGTATATTCACCAGCACAAGGACCTGCTGCGCAGCAGGACCGGCACAGTGCACACCATGGTCCGCCACCCCGCCTTTCTGATCCCGGAACGCTCGGGAATGTCCATGGCGAAATGGCTGTCGGATGCCGTAAACGGAAATGTATATGATGTCGGCGCACAGCTGCTGAAACAGGAGGAGGGGAAATGATCCATATTCTTGTGGTAGAGGATGATAAACAGCTTAATCATGCGGTCTGCACCTATCTGAATGACTGCGGATTCGAGGCGAAGGGGGTCCTGAACGTACAGGACGCCTATGATGAGATGTACGGGAGCCTTTGAACAGGATCTCTGTTCATTTCTTTCTGGTGACCCTCGGTTTCTGCTGCCTGCTGGCGGGGATCAACGTGGGCCTGATTCTTTTGCTGGTAGAAGTGCTTCACTGGTCTGCGATCCCGATCGTTCACCTGATCCTGCTGTACTGGATCGTTGCGGCATGGGTGCTCACAGTCTATATCCGCAGGCAGATCCGGAAATACTATGAGGTGCCGGCGAGAAGGATCTCCGAAGCGGCAGGCAGGATCTCGGACGGGGATTTTAACTGAATGATCCTATTTCAGGAGCAGGGGATTCCTGGCTGCTTTTACAAAGCGCAGGGCGATCCCCTGCTCCTTTTTTGTAACCTCACAACCGGATTCGGGTATATAATAAATGGGGCACCCTGTGTGACAATTTCACGTTGAAGGAAATAACAAATATGAGAGTATGCCTGTTAAATGACTCATTCCCGCCGATGATCGACGGAGTCGTCAATGTTGTAATGAATTATGCGGATTATCTGATGGCCGACCACGAGGCGGACGTGATCGTGGGAACGCCGAAATATCCGGATACCGACTACAGCGTCTATCCGTACCCTGTAGTTCCCTATCAGAGCTTCGGCACAGGATCCTTTGCCAGCGGATACAGGGCCGGCAATCCCTTTGCAGAGAAGGCGGTCTCGGAGCTTGCGGATTTTAAGCCGGAGATCCTGCATGCACACAGCCCGGCCTCCGCGACGATCATTGCCAGGATCCTCAGGGAAGCGACGGAGGCGCCGATCGTCTTCACTTATCATACAAAGTACGATATCGACATCCAGAGAGCGGTAAAGGTAGAGAGCGTGGCTCAGGAGGGGATCCGGGCCATGGTCAGCAATATCGAGGCCTGCGATGAGATCTGGGTCGTCAGCCGCGGGGCAGGAGAAAACCTAAAGAGCCTCGGTTTTCAGGGTGAATACCGCGTCATGAATAATGGCGTCGATTTTGCCAAGGGACGCGTCCCGGAAGAAAAAGTCCGGGAAGCCTTAAAAGAATATGACCTTCCGGAAGGAATTCCTGTCTATTTATTTGTAGGGCGAATGATGACTTATAAAGGCCTGCCGCTGATCCTGGACGCGCTGAAAATCCTGGCGGACAAGGGAATGGATTTCCGCATGGTCTTTGTCGGCAAGGGACCGGACAAGGAGCTCCTGGAGAACAAGGCGAGGGAACTCGGGCTGATGGGAGCGGCGGATCACGCGGACCGGTGTATTTTTGCAGGACCTGTTTATGACAGAGAAGTTCTGCGCGCCTGGAATACGAGGGCGGACCTGTTCCTGTTCCCGTCTACTTTTGACACCAATGGACTGGTCGTGCGGGAGGCTGCTGCCTGCGGTCTTGCCAGCGTGCTGATCAGGGATTCCTGCGCGGCGGAAGGCATCACAGACGGCCGGAACGGATTTCTCATAGAGGAGACGGCCGAATCTATGGCGGAGCTGCTGGGAAAGGTGTCAGGAGACCTGCCGCATCTGCATGAGGCCGGACAGCATGCGATGGATGAGATCTATCTTTCCTGGCAGACTTGTGTCAGTGAGGCGTATGACCGGTACGGATGCATACTGGAGGAGAAGGCGGCCGGACGCCTGCCGCAGAAAAAGAAGATCCCTTCGGATTATCTCTTCGAGATGACGGCATACGGAATGGGTGAAGTCGACCGCTTCCGGAAAGAGCAGGAAAGACTCAGAAGCCGTGGAAGAGAGAGGCTTGATTATTTTAAACAGACCGCTGTCGGTATGATGGAGAACTTCATAGAGGCAGAAGAAGATGCCGAGCAGTTCCTGGAGGACGTCCGCGTGAACATTGAAAAAACAAGGATCCGCGGCATGGCACGCAGGAAGGAACTGATGGATAAACTCAGAGGTATCTGAGAAGAAAAAATGAAACAGTACGATTTTCACAGAATGTCCTTTTATCAGATCTGGATCCGCAGCTTTGCGGACGGAAATGGAGACGGGATCGGGGACCTGTATGGTGTCTATGACAAGCTGGAGTACATCCGCTCCCTGGGAGTGGACGGGATCTGGTTCAGCCCGATCTACCCTTCCCCGAATGCGGATTATGGATATGATATTTCCGATTACAGGAACATTCACCCCGATTACGGGACCCTGGAGCAGTTCAAGAAGGTGCTGGACCGCGCCCACGAGCTGGGACTGAAGGTCCTGATGGATCTGGTCATCAACCATACCTCGGATGAGCATCCCTGGTTCATCGAAAGCTGCAAGGGGAAAGACAACCCCTACAGTGACTACTATATCTGGAGAAATCCCAGATGGAAGGGAGAGACGCAGCTTCCCCCGAATAACTGGTACAGCCAGTTTGCAGGCCTGGCCTGGGAATACAATGAACAGCGGCAGCAGTATTACCTGCATCTGTTTGCCAGCAAGCAGCCGGACCTGAATATGGATAATCCTAAGGTGAGGGAAGAGGTCGAGGGAATCATGCGCTTCTGGCTGGACATGGGCGTAGACGGCTTCCGCGAGGACGTGATCACCTTCATCTCAAAACATGAAAAGCTTCCGGACGGACTCTCCTTTGTCCCGGTGATCAATGGGATGCCGTTTTACAAAGACGGCCCGAACTTAATCAAGTACCTTAAACAATTCCGAAAGGTTGCCATGGAATACGGCGTGATCCAGATCGGAGAGGGACCTTTTACCACCGTGAGAACAGCGCAGCGCTATATCTGCGGGGAAGATCGGGTTCTGGATATGATGATCCAGATCGATTCCATGCGGGCGGACTGTTTCATGACGGAGTACATCCATCATCCGTTTTCCCTCAGAAAACTCAAGAATGCCTTTACGCGCTGGCAGTACAGAATGCAGCGGGACGGCTGGAACTGCCTGTATCTGGAGAACCATGACCATCCGAGGGTGATCAGCCGCTATGGCAGCGAAGAATACTGGAGGGAATCCGGTACCTGCCTGGCAGCAGCCTATATCTTCCAGAGGGGCACGCCGTTCGTCTATCAGGGACAGGAGATCGGCATGATGAATATCAGGCTGGACTCCATTGAGAAATATGCGGATATTGCCTCGATCAATACTTACCACAGCTTTCACCTGAAGGACTCCGTGGAGAAAAGACTTGCGCGCATCCATTACGCGAGCAGGGATTCTGCCAGGACACCCGTCCAGTGGAGCGGCGATGCCTACGCGGGATTCTCGAGCGTACAGCCCTGGTTTCATGTGAACCCGAATTACCTTTCCGTGAATGCCGCGTCGCAGGAGAAAGACCCTGACAGCATCCTGAACTTCTATCGCAGGTGCCTGGCACTGAGAAAGAGCTCGGAGACCCTGCTCCAGGGCACCTATAGAGAGTATATGCGCCTTAGCGGCAGGATCTATATGTATGAGAGAAAACTCGGAGATGAGAGGATCCTGGTGATCTGTTCCTTCTCAAAGAGGCCTGCTGCCTGCCGCCTTCCCCGGGAATACAGGGGATGCAAAGGGGAGATCCTGCTGGATAATTATCCTGTTCAGGGGACTTCCGGGGCAGAACAGTCGCTTCGTCCGTATGAGGCGAGAGTGATCAGATTCAGAAAATGAAGTGTGTTGAAGGGAGGGCAGTAAAAATGAAAAAGAAAAATGTATGTGTGTTGATCGCTATGGCTGCAATGACAGCGCTGCTGCTGTCTGGCTGCGGCGGTGCGCAAAAACCTGCTGCTGAAACTCCTGCAGTGGAGGAGGGGCAGGACCTGTCAGCCGGAGAAGATGCACAGGCGGACTCCGCAAAAGAAGCAGCTGAGGAAGACACACAGGCACAGGACGCTGCAGAGAATAAAGAAGACGCCGGAGCAGCGGAAGCTGAAGAAGATACAAAAAAGGATGACAAATCTTCTGATGCAGAACAGGCGGAAGAGGAGTCCTTCGAAGAGTCCGCTAACGAGGACGAATCAGAAGAAGATCCGGAGAAGGCTGCAGAGAATGCAGAAGAATCAGAAGAGGAAGAACCTGCAGAGGAAGAGCCGGAGCCTTATGTACTCCCGGAGGGGATGTATTTCAGCGAAATGACCGGGGAGCCGATCAGCGAGGAGATCAAAGACCAGCGCCCGATGGCGTTCATGATCGACAATGATGAGCGCGCGCAGCCGCACTATGGGACATCCCAGGCAGACGTCGTCTATGAGCTGATCAACAGTATGGCAAACAACCGGATCACCCGTTTCATGGTCATGGTCAAAGACTGGGAGAAAATAGAGAGAATAGGTAATATCCGGAGTGTGCGTCCGACAAACATCCTGCTCAATGCAGAATGGAACGGGATCCTCTGCCATGACGGCGGCCCGTTCTACATAAATGCGTACCTGAATAAAGGTTATACAGACCACTTTTCCGGCACTTTCTCCCGCATCAATAACGGAAAAGCGAGAGAATTTACGGAGTACTGCCTGACCGGTGATCTGGACAGGAATTTCCGCAGCTATCCGAAGGTTTCCAGAACTTATAACAGCAACAAGCCGGAGGATGACTACCACTTCAATTTTGCTGATTACGGCACCAGGGCATCTCTGGATGAGGAGACTTCTTATCCGGCCACCCAGGTCATCCTGCCGCTTCCGCACAACAAACCGAAGCTGGTCTATAACGAGGAGACGGGAAAATACGATTATTATCAGTACGGGCAGCTGTATAAAGATGCCGGCAACGGCGAGACGATGAGTTTCGACAATATCATCATCCAGAAGTGCGAGATCCATCAGTACGACAATAACGGCTATATGATCTATAACTGCATCGGCCTGCAGCAGGAAGGATTCTATGTGACCAATGGCCGCTTTATGCCGATCATCTGGCAGAAGATCGGGGATACAGGCATCACAAGATATTATGATTTTGAAGGAAATGAGATCGAGCTTAATACCGGCAAGACATATATTACGATGATCCCGCATGATGTCTGGCTTGATGTAACAATCAGGTGATGCTTCAAGCGGGGCCAGCCTCATAACGCATGTACAGCAGCCACTGCGGATATCTGCCGCGGCTGACGCGAAATGGGATGATCAGGATAGGCTTCCATTCATATTTGTGAGGTGTGTGAATAACAAGAAACGGGATACCGTCCCGGGAGATTCGTGTCACAGCGACAGCGGTGCCGGGACGGTATCCCGTTTCTTTTTCCGTTATTTAAGCCTGTTATTTCTGATTCTCAAAGGCAACCAGGTGCTCTTCTCCGTACATGCGGCGGAGCTTCGGCTTTTCGATCTTGCCGGTAGGGTTGCGAGGGACATCAGCGAAGATGATCTTCTTGGGTCTCTTGTAACGCGGCATGCCTTTGCAGAACTCATTGATCTCGTCTTCCGTGCAGGTCATGCCTTCCTTGATCTGGATGATCGCGCCGGCAATCTCACCAAGGCGCTCATCAGGCAGTCCGATGACAGCCACGTCGTGGATCTTGTCATTCTTGCGGAGGAAGTCCTCGATCTGGACGGGGTAGAGATTCTCGCCGCCGGAGACGATGACATCTTTTTTGCGGTCGACGAGGAAGATAAATCCGTCCTCATCAAGAACGGCGACGTCTCCCGTATGAAGCCATCCGTCTTTTGTCAGGACTTCATCTGTCGCTTCGGGATTGCGATAGTAGCAGGTCATGACGCCCGGGCCTTTTACGCACAGCTCGCCGGCTTCACCCTGAGCCACAGGCTCGCCGTTTTCATCGACGATCTTGCACTCCCAGCCGTAACCGGGAACGCCGATCGCGCCGACCTTGTGAATGTTCTCTACACCGAGGTGGACGCAGCCGGGTCCGATGGACTCGGACAGGCCGTAGTTCGTGTCATACTGGTGGTTAGGGAAATATTCTTTCCAGTGGCGGATCAGTGAAGGCGGAACAGGCTGCGCGCCGATATGCATCAGGCGCCACTGATCAAGCTTGTAATCACTGATCTTAAGCGTGCCGTTGTCCAAGGCATCCAGGATATCCTGTGCCCACGGCACCAGGAGCCAGACGATCGTGCAGTGCTCTCTGGAGACGGCGTCGAAAATATATTCAGGTTTGGTGCCGCGCAAAAGGACAGCGCGGGAACCAGCGACGAGGGAACCGAACCAGTGCATCTTGGCACCCGTGTGGTAAAGGGGAGGGATGCAAAGGAAGCAGTCATCGCGTCCGGTGCTGTGATGGTGCTGCTCCACGAGGGCGGCGTGCATAAGGCTTCTGTGCTTGTGCAGGATCGCCTTCGGGAAACCGGTCGTGCCGGAGGAGAAATAGATCGCACCGTCATCGTCATCTTCGATGCGGATCTTGGGAGCAGCGCTGGAGTGGTCTGCGACGAGGTCACGGTAACTCTCTGCAAAAGTGGGGCAGTTCTCACCGACATAGATCAGGAGCCTGTGCTCGGAGAGTTTGTCGATGATGCTCTCGATACGTCCGATGAATTCAGGACCGAACAGCAGCACATCCACTTCCGCCAGATCTGCGCAGTACTGGATCTCATCTGCAGAATATCTGAAGTTGAACGGAACAGCGAGGGCGCCGGTCTTTAAGATCCCGAAATAGATGGGCAGCCATTCGAGGCAGTTCATCATCAGGATGGCGACCTTATCCCCTTTCTTGATCCCGCGGGACAGCAGCATATTTGCACAGCGGTTAGCCTTTTCATCAAAAACACGCCATGTGATCTCGCGGCGGTAAGGAGCGTCCACAGTGGGCTGAATAAGAGAATACTCTTTCCATGTCAGTCTCATAGTGTCCTTCTGCTCCGGATTGAGCTCGATCAAAGCGACCTCGTCTCCGTAAAGCTTCCTGTTTCGCTCCAGAAAATCAGTAATAGGCATTGCAGTTACCTCATAATAAAATAAATTTTTCGTGGTTTAACGCGTTAAAGCGCAACATCAAGTCTTTATTATACGTTTCATTTCATAAGAATGCAAGTTATTCGCACCTGGTTTTTCATTTTTCACATTGGCTGTTGCGGTTTCGACAGGACAGGCAGATCAGTAGTAAGAAAAGCCTTAAGAACGACAGAAAAAACAGAGACTGACTTGCAGCCTCTGCTTTTCATTCAGCCCTGATATAATAACGAAACAGGACAGGCTGTCTGTAGGAAATCTAAGCCGTCAGGCAGATCAATAATTCTCCTCATGGACTTCGAAATAGCTCTGAGGATGCGCGCAGACAGGACATACCTCGGGAGCCTGCGTGCCGATCACGATATGGCCGCAGTTTCTGCACTCCCAGACCTTGACCTCGCTCTTTTTAAAGACTTCCTGCATCTCGACGTTCTTCAGAAGTGCGCGATAGCGCTCCTCGTGATGCTTCTCAATTTCGCCGACCATGCGGAATTTCTTTGCCAGCTCCGGGAAGCCTTCTTCCTCAGCTGTTTTTGCGAATCCCTCGTACATATCTGTCCACTCGTAGTTCTCACCGTCAGCGGCTGCGCCGAGATTCTGCGCCGTATCTCCGATGCCGCTCAGTTCCTTGAACCAGAGTTTTGCGTGCTCTTTCTCATTGTCAGCGGTCTTTAAGAACAGGGATGCGATCTGCTCGAAACCCTCTTTTTTTGCCTTGGACGCGAAATAGGTATACTTGTTTCTTGCCATGGATTCGCCGGCGAAAGCAGCCTCGAGATTCTTTTCCGTCTGTGTTCCTGCGTATTTATTTGCCATGTGTTTCACCTCTCCTTATTCAAAATAAAAAAACCTGTTTTATGCCGAAAGCAGCTATTGCAGACAGGCAGCTTACTGTCGGCATCTTATACGGTAGCATTTTTATTTTATCACAGATACAGGCAGTGGCAACCTGTCCCTATGACTCACTGCTATTATAATGCAGATATGAAGGATTGCTGAATTTTCTGTGAATTCTGGGGCGACAGCTTTGTATGTTCACGGATTTTCGTTTATACTCATTTCAAAACTGCCTCATTTCAAAATTGCCCCAGACGTATTTTCGCGGGGTATCCTGCGGCAGAAAGAAGAGGCGGACTTTTCTGCTGCTCTCACACAGTATAACTACGGAGGAACAATAGAATGGAAAAACACAGAGCGGATTCTTTTCAGCTGGTACTGCCGGTCACTTATGTGCTGCTGGCGGCTCTGGCCCTGTTTTTGAATCTGACATCCAGACAGGGAGCATCCCTCTCCGATTATCTGGTCAATATCGTCATGTTCCTGATCATCGGGGTCGTATTCCTCAAGGTCTGGTTTGCCCATTTCACACCGGTAAACAGCATGATCGCCAGCCTGTACCAGGTGCGCGAGCAGCTGGAGGAAGAGTATAAGCAGCGCCAGGGGCTTCTCTGGGATTCCTACAGCGTCCGCAAGGATATCTTCCAGAACAGTATCCTGGACGAACTGAACGAGGAGTTCAAATCCGAGTATAAGAGAAAATCGGCGATCAGCCACCGCGGCTTCAAGACTGATATCGAGGATTACATCAACTATCAGGTCATTGACAACGTGATCAGCAAAAATATGCTGAACCAGGTCGCAGGCGCCATGACGGGACTGGGAATCCTGGGAACGTTTGTCGGATTATCCTTCGGCCTGCAGAGCTTCAATACAGGGACAGCGCAGGAGATCACAAACAGCATTGCGCCGCTTATGAACGGTATCAAGGTCGCCTTCCATACCTCTATTTACGGTATGGTATTTTCGCTCGTTTTCAACTATGTCTATAAGAGAAAGCTGGATGAAGCTTACACGGCGGTGGACGCCTTCCTTGCTACATTCCGCAAGTGTGTAAGCCCCGAGGCACAGGATGACAACCTCAGCATTCTGGTCGCGTACCAGAAATACCAGACAGAACAGGTCCGGCTGATGCAGGAGTATCAGAAGACCCAGAGCGACCAGTTCGCTTACATGAAAGAAAACCTGGCCGGAGATATGGCGGAGCAGATGGCTTCCCGCCTTGCGCCGAAGATGGACGACATGAACCAGATGATCGACCAGTTCGCAAGGTTTGCGACCAGGAACCAGATGGAAGCCCTGTCCATGATCGTCAACCAGTTCGTGGACGAGATGAACAGGTCGCTTTCCGGCAAGCTCCTGCAGCTTGGCAACGTTGTTGACCAGACTTATGCGGCCCAGAGAATGAACGCCGAGCAGATGCAGGATATCATTGGCCGGATCGGGAACATGACAGGCAACATCGACAATATCAATTCCATGTCGGGCAGCATCGTATATCAGCTGTCCAGCTATATTCAGAAGGTCGAGCAGCTGCAGGACGTCATCAACCGAAACTATACAGGCGCGAACAGGCAGCTCGATGTCAACACCCAGACGCTTGAACAGCTGCGGAGTTATGTTGAGACACTGCAGGCAAATGAGAAGGACGGAACGGACGGCGTCAGGCAGATCTCCGGCACGATGGAGCAGGTCGTCTATGAACTGCAGGAGCTGACACAGGCAGTCGATGCGCTGCGTGAGACCATGCTCAACCTGCAGGGGCGCAGAAAATAATCAAGAGCAGAAATGCAGAGGAAAGAAACGAATATGAGAAAAGACATACGCCGCAGAGCAGCGGACGAAGAGACCACCTACTGGCTTTCCTATTCGGATATGATGGCAGCTCTTCTTCTGACGTTCGTGCTGATCATCTCGTTTACTATGCTGCAGTCCAAAGTGCAATACGAGGAGAAGGAGCTGCAGCTCTCGGACAAGCAGGCGCAGATCATTGCGCAGGAGACCGAGCTGGACGAGCAGCGCCAGGTCGTTCTGGAGCAGCAGAGTATCATGGATACGCAGGAAGCGGAGCTTGCGCTCGCGCAGAAGGACCTGAAGGATAAACAGGCTGCCCTGGCACTGTTACAGGACCAGCTGAAGGCCCAGCAGGACGAGCTTGCCGTCACTCAGAGAAAGCTGAATTCCCAGGAGGAAGAGCTGGGCGCTATGCAGGAAAAACTGGATGCCCAGCAGGTCAAGCTGGACAATATCATCGGTGTACGAAGCGAACTGATCGAAGCGCTCAAGGAGGAATTCGAGGGCACCGACCTCTCCATCAAGGTGGATGAGCAGACAGGTGCGATCACTTTCGACTCCAACGTGCTCTTTGGTTACGGCGAGTCGGATCTGACGGATGCCGGAAAACAGTTCCTGAGCAGGTTCCTGCCGAGGTACCTGGACGTCCTGATGCAGCCGGAGTTCTCAGACTACGTCGCCGAGATCATTATCGAGGGACACACGGATACGACCGGCGGATATCTCTACAACCTGGAGCTGTCCCAGAAGCGCGCTCTCACCGTGGCAAGCTACTGCCTCAGCGATGACAACAGGATCCTCTCAGCGGAGGACACAGAGCTGCTGCGCAGCATCGTCACGGCAAACGGCCGCTCCTTCAGCTCACCCGTCTATGACGAAAACGGAAATGTGGACGCCGATGCATCCAGGCGTGTGGAATTCCTTTTCCGCCTGAAAGATGAGGAGATGGTCCAAGAGATGGAGGCAATCCTCGGGGGACGTGACGCAGAAGAAGATAATGCGGGCAGCGGTGAATAAAAAAGCAGCCCGCCGGCCGCTTTTGTTTAGCTCACTTGCTGCGTATAGCTGAACTGCAATACTTATCTGTCTCTCACCACCTGGAAAATATAAAAATCCCGGCCAGATGGGTCGGGACAACCTTAGAAATGCTGATAAATGCAGTGTTTATTTAGGCGGGAGACATCGGGTAATATTTA
Organism: Lachnospiraceae bacterium; assembly: GCA_017449745.1. Lineage (GTDB taxonomy): Bacteria > Bacillota > Clostridia > Lachnospirales > Lachnospiraceae > CAG-791. Next base: position 35,096 of record JAFTFD010000372.1, on the reverse strand, counting down.
CGGAATTGACATAATCTCTCGCATAATAGCAGAATTTGATGAAAAAATGTCGTATGAAATGTCGTACGGGCTGACGCACAGGCATAAGATATATACTTTGTCAAATTAAGAGGCAACCTGGTTTAAAACGAAAAGCTTTACAGCAGAAGCAAGGTGGAAAAATCATTCGTATACGCTGAAAATCGGTTCTTACACTTCTCATTCAGCAGTGCGCACACATCCCATACCCCGCCCGCATCTTCATAAAGGATGTGCCGGATCTGATGGATTTGAAAGCGGTCGGCGAAGGTGTTCAGGCTGAAACCTACGGCATCATGGTTTAGTACATAGACATAGATAGACATCAGATCTGAGGCCTTATATATGTCTGGCATGACGCCTTGCGCTTTACAGCGTGCCATGAAAGAATGAAATGTGTTGTAGTTCTCATCAGCCATTGCGATATGCTCCCGCATGATGTCTTCGAAATGGAGCGTTTCATATCCGGCCAGTTTATGATGACTGTTCACAATGCAGCAAAGCTGCTCTGTGAACAGTTTTTTTACATACAGGGAATCATTTTGCACCGGAAGGAGTGATATTCCGATATCCAGTTCATTTCTTTCGATCATTTCTTCAATTTGTCTGTTCCACATGTAGGAAACTTGGATCATCTGTTCGGAATGTGCGGCTCTCAGACGATGAAAAAAGGTGTCATCGAAGAACAGGTTTAATCCGTTGGAGACACCGATACGTACGACATCCGGCCCTCCCTTACGCAGCATCTCATAATGTGTCTGGATGTCCTGCTCGATCTGGAGGATCATTGCGGCATGTTCCTGAAACCAGAGCCCTTCTTCCGTTGGGGTTACGCCATTCGGATTTCGTTTAAGAAGCGCCACGCCGAATTCCTTTTCCAACATTGAGATCTGTTTGCTGATGCATTGCTGAGTGACAAATAAATTCTGTGCTGCCTTTGAGATGCTGGTGTCTCTGAAAACAGCGTCAAAATATTGGATTTGCCTGAGTTCCATGAATATTATCCCCCTTTAATAACTTGCAATCATTATACAACGGATCGTTGTGAGGACACAACCTTTTTGTATCTTCTGGACGCTTCCTTTTTCCTGTATCTTCTAAATTAGAAGATACAGGAAACGGTAGACGGATAAGAAGGCAGGAGGAAATGCAGCATGAAACTCTATGTTGACGTGAATGCCGCTGCAAATGGAGATGGAACACAGGAACGCCCATTCAGAACGATCCAGGCTGCGGCAGATGTCGCTGCGGCGGGAGATGAAGTTCTGGTGATGCCGGGCGTATATCGCGAGAATGTGAATCCCAGGCATGGCGGCACCGAGCAGGAACGTATTATTTATCGTTCGACGCAGCCGCGGAAGGCTGTCATTACCGGGGCAGAGAGGCTGGCCGGCTGGGTATATGAAGGCGGCAGCGTCTGGTCGGCGAGAATTTCCAATACAGTATTTACGGAGCGTAATCCTTACACGACAAGGATCTCGGGGGACTGGTTTATATCTGATTTTGTTGCCCACACCGGCGAGGTATTCCTGAACGGGAAGTCTCTGTATGAAGTGACGTGCCGTGAAATGGTATTCGATCCCCGGCCGAGCTCTCTGTCCTGGGATCCGGAGTTTTCGGTTTATGTCTGGTATGCCGAGCAGGATCCGGAGACGGATGAAACAGTGTTCTTCGCGAATTTTCAGGGAAAGGATCCGAATGCGGAGAATGTGGAACTGAGCGTACGCTCTGCCTGCTTTGCGCCTGAGGATGAGGGCATAGGGTACATTACCCTCTCCGGTTTTACCGTTTGTCAGGCGGCTACCCAGTGGGCTCCGCCTACAGCTTTTCAGGAGGGTATGATCGCACCGCATTGGTCCAAAGGCTGGATCATCGAGGACTGCGAAGTATATGAGTCCAAATGCAGCGGCATTTCTCTGGGTAAATATCTGCAGAAAAACAATGAAAACAAATGGCTTCACTGGAAATACAAAGACGGCACACAGACGGAACGTGAGTGCATCTGTCTGGCACAGGCGGAAGGATGGTCGAAAGAGACGATTGGCAGCCACACTGTCCGCCGCTGTGACATACATGACTGCGGACAGACCGGCATAGTAGGCCATCTGGGCGGTGTGTTCTCCCTGATAGACGATAATCATATTCATCATATCAATAATAAGCAAAACCTGGCAGGAGCAGAGATCGGTGGTATTAAGATGCACGCTGCCATCGATGTGATCATCCGGCACAATCATATTCATGACTGTACGCGGGGGATCTGGCTGGACTGGCAGGCACAGGGCACGCGGGTCACGCAGAACCTGTTCCACGACAATACCGCACCACATCTGAACAAGACGCCGGAGGATCTAAATCCTTCTCTTTTCTCCAGCATAGGTGAGGATGTCTTTGTGGAAGTCTCCCACGGTCCGACGCTGATCGATAACAATGTACTGCTCTCCGAGCGTGCGATCAAGCTGGCCTGTCAGGGTGTAGCCGTAGTACACAACCTTATCGCGGGCAGTCTGGTGGACATCGGGATAGGCACAAACAACGGCGCTCTGACACTTTACTCTCCGCGTTACACGCCTTACCATCTGCCCCACAGGACTGAGGTTGCAGGGTTCATGACCTTCCTTCACGGAGATGCCAGGTTCTACAATAACCTGTTTGTGCAGCGTTCGCTGCGCCCGGCCCTGAAGCCTGTCATGGAGATGATGGGGAGCGATGGGAGCGGCTGGGACGATGGCAACGCCATCGTGGGTACCAGCGCATACGACGGCTTCCCCACATTCGAAGAGTGGGACAAAGAGTTCGAAGGATACTGCGGTATGGGTTCTGCGCTCAGTGACCGTTATTATATCCGCCTGCCTGTATGGACCGGCGGCAACGTTTTCTTCAACGGGGCCAGACCCTGGGAAAAGGAAAATAAAGGCACCGAGGTCATTGACCACGCTATCGAAATCGCAGCAGAACAGAAGGATGACGGATGGTATCTGACAACAAACCTTTATGAGCATTTGCCCCAAACATCCCCGAAGATGATCAATACAGAGACGTTAGGCATGGCCTTTGAGCCGGAACAGCGTTTTGAAAATCCGGATGGCAGTGAGATCCTGTTTGACAAGACCTGGTTCGGAACTTCAAGGACCAGGCGCTGCGTTCCCGGTCCATTCGCAGATGGCAGGGAAGCATCAAAGAGATTGTTTTGATCCGGGAACATAAAGTACAGGCATAAACGTAAGAGAGTATTGTGACAGGAGGTTGTGAAGAATGAAACCGGAGAAAGCACTATTTCACTTGCCGGAGGATCAGGCATTCCTGAATCCGATCTCCCTGATGGGAGATGTAAAAGGCGTATATTTTACTTTTCGAAGCGATCTGGCTGCGATTGCTGATATTATTCCAAAACCTCTGGAAGCTGCCTTTCCGCTGGTATCCGGATATATCGTAAGTATTGACAAGCCAGCATTTACCGAACCTTATCGGGAAGCAATGATAGGCGTTTACGTCCGCCTGGGAGCGCAGACAGGTCTGTATCCTGTGAGCTTTCTGCTTTCCGGACCCGGCGCCCAGATGGCCACACTGCCAGGCAGGGAAAAATACGGGCTTCCCAAAAAGATGTGTGAGAACGAATCGGATATCCGGTTCATCCGGACCGGAGACGTAGTACGGGCTTATGCGTGCCGCCATGGAGTAACGCTGGCTGATGTATCGGTAAAACTGGACGGCAGTTATAACAATCCCCAGACGGAAGCCTGTTATCAGGGGGCTGCCGCTGGTGCTGTATCCGGTGGGACAAGCTTTTATATGCATCCGCTCATGGAGCCGGATGAAACCGGTGCCCCTGCTTTTTCAAAGGTCAACATTTATTCCAATGAGGCGGAGTATACCTATCGGAGCTGGGAAGCGGGCAAGGTGACGGTCCGTCTTATGTCAGGCAGGGATGATGCCTGGGGGCAGCTTCCTGTATTAGAAAACATGGGAGGAGCGTACTGCGAGAGTGATCTGCGGATGAAGGAACTGGTGAAGATGGGCGAAGCGGATCCTGCGCAGGCAATATCGAAGCTTCTGACGGCTCGTTTTGATAAAAAAGGTCTGATAGGAGGTGACCGTCTGTGAAATATGAAAAGATTGCGGAAACAGGATCGATTGGAAATCTGACAATAAAAAACAGGCTTGTCATGACGGCGATGGGTGTTGGCGTCGGCTCCCCGAATGGACAGGCAACAGATGCATTTATCCGGTTTTATGCAGAGCGGGCAAAAGGCGGCGCAGGTCTTATTATTACAGAAATTACCCGTGTCAACAATCTTCACGGGGCAGGGGAATATGATCAGTTGTCCCTTGCCACAGATGATACCGTACCCAGTTTCAGGAAACTGGCAGATGTAGTACATGAATATGACACCAAAATTTTTGTACAGCTTCATCATCCGGGACGGGAATCCCATCTTGTGCTGAATCCTGATACCAGGCAGCTCGTTTCCTCCATGCCGGTTCCAAGTTTTGTCGCGCCTGAACCGACCCGGGCGCTTACGGTAGAAGAAATCCGGGGGCTGGTGAAAGACTTCGGCGAGGCGGCAGGCAGAGCCAAAGAAGCGGGAATTGACGGCGTTGAAATTCACGCGGCACATGGCTATCTGATCCATCAGTTCCTCTCTCCGTTTGACAATCACAGAGAAGATGAATACGGCGGATCTGCGGAGAACAGACGTCGCTTTCTGATGGAAATCATAGCGGAAGTGCAGAGGGTATGCGGCAAAGAATATCCCATCAGTGTGCGGCTGAGCAGCTCGGAATTCCTTGACGGGATTTACCGGGAAAGTCTTACCCTGAAGGAAACCATAGAAGATGCCAAAGCCTGTGAAAAGGCGGGAGTTGCTCTTTTAAATATTTCTTCCGGTACGCATTTTACCGGAAATACGATTGTCGAGCCGACTTCTTATGAACAGGGTTGGAAAATACCACTGGCAGCTGAGATCAAAAAGGCAGTGCAGATTCCGGTCGCTGCAACAGGCGTCATCCGTGATCCCGCATATGCGGAACAAATCCTCGAGAATGGAGATGTTGACTTTGTGGCCATGGGCAGGTCCTGGCTGGCAGACCCTGAATGGGGTGTAAAAGCCATTGCAGGCCGTGATGAAGAAATCCGGAAATGCTTAGGCTGCATGTACTGTTTTGAGACGGCCGGGAACAATCTGTGTACAGGCGGATCTCACGCATTTTGCTCAGTGAATCCCTATATGGGAGAAGAACTGAATTACGGTGAGCCGGGGAAGGATGGAGAAGGCAGACTGTGTGTCGTAGTCGGCGCCGGTCCGGCAGGCCTTGAGGCAGCTATGATCCTCGGGAAAAGAGGATTTCATGTAAAGGTATTTGAAAAGAGGGAACGACTAGGAGGTCAGATGTATCTTGCGTCCCTGCCGCCTCACAGAGCAAAGATGGGTAACTTTATCCGGTATGCCGTAAAACAACTGGAAACATTGAATGTGGATATCCAGATGAATACCGAAGTAACCGCGGATATGATCCGGGAGCTGAATCCTTATGCGGTTTTTCTGACGACTGGTTCCGTGCCTGTCCTGCCCGGCAGTATTCCGGGAATGAGAGGTGAAAATGTCTATGTGGCGGAGGATGTACTGACAGAGAAGGTATGTTTTTCCGGAAAGCGGATGGCAGTGATCGGTGGCGGCCTTACTGGAATGGAGACTGCAGAATACCTGCAGGAGCGGGGCAATGAAGTAATCAATATTGAGATGGCCGATGCAATGGGCGCCGTAGGTTTTCCATTGATGATCATGGACGCTACCGCAGCACTTGCAAGGACAGGTGTTCGCACAATGCCGGGACATAAACTGATGGAGATCCGGCATGACAGTGTGATTCTGGAGGACCATGCAGGGTTTCAGATTGAAGAACCCTGTGACGCTGTCATTGTCGCGCTGGGTGTGAGAGCTGTTAATCATCTGCAGGAGGAACTGGCTGGCATGGAACGGGTGTATTGCGCCGGTGATGCGGTAAGAGGCGGCAGGAGAGTTCCGGATGCGATCCACGAAGCCTTCCGTGCGGCATATGAATTATAGCAAACTGTAAAACAACTCAATCACTATAATTTAAGTTCCAAGGAGTGGGAATATGAAACGGATAAAGTGGAATGACCGATGGACGGTGCAGGCACCATCAGGAAGCCCTTTTTCAGAGATGTCGGGTGAAAATGCAAAAGAGGAATTGATCGAACTTCCTCATGACGCCATGATCCATGAAAAGAGGACTCATGACACTAAAAATGCCCACCAGACGGGGTTTTATCCGGGAGGTATCTATACCTATACGAAACAATTCGATGTGCCTGCGGACTGGGAAGGCAAGACTGTCCTGATTGAGTTCGAAAGTGTATATGGAAATGCCAGGGTGTATCTGAATGGAGAGTATGCCGGCGGTCATCCATATGGATATACCAATTTTTATATCCAGGCAAATAGCTTTTTGAAATATGGAACAGGGAACGAAATAAAAGTTGTTGCCAATAATACAGCCGAGCCAAACAGCAGGTGGTATTCAGGCAGCGGCATTTACCGCAATGTCAATCTCATGGTCGGGGATGCTCTGCATATTCGGGAGGACGGCGTAAAAGTCACTTCTCTGGATATTGGGGAAGACTCGGCGGTTATTGCGGTGGAAACGGAAATCGTCAGCAGTCTGCAGGTTCGGCAGAAAACAAAGCTGCAGGTTTGCATTATGGATCAGGAAGGCAGGATCGTCGCGCGCGATTCTGTTCCAGTCACTGTTTTCCCCGGAAAAAACGAGTCCTGCCGGCAGCGTCTTTACGTGGATGCACCCCGGCTTTGGGATACCGATACACCTTATCTTTATCAATGCCAGGTCTGCATCCTGAAAAGCGATGAGCTTCTGGATGAAGAGGTGATACCCTTCGGTATCCGGAGACTGTCCCTTGACGCAAAACACGGGCTCAGGATCAATGGGCGGACCGTTAAATTGCGCGGAGCCTGTATCCATCACGATAATGGTATTATCGGAGCCTGTACGTTGGAACGGGCAGAGGAGCGAAGATGCCGGCAGCTGAAGGAAGCCGGATTCAACTGCATAAGAAGTTCTCATCATCCTGTAAGCAAGGCGATGCTCGAAGCATGTGACAGAGAGGGAATGCTGGTCATAGACGAGCTTTTTGACTGCTGGACACAGTCGAAAAACAACAATGATTACGCGCAGTTTTTTGAGCAGAACTGGAAATTCGATACGCAGCAGATGATTCGTAAAGATTACAATCATCCTTCTGTCATTATGTATTGTACCGGCAATGAGATACAGGAGGCCGGTACGGCAAAGGGCGCTAAAGTGAGCAGGACGATTACAAACTATGTTCATCGTCTGGATGATACCCGGTATGTGACAAACGCAATCAACGGCATTTTGGCCAGTATGAGCCGCCTGGGAGAGATCATGACAGATATCACAGGCGAAACACAGGATCGGGTGTCCGTCTCGATGACAGCGCAGGCTAATGAGTCCGATGCGGGGAGCGAGGCCCTCAACAGCACGATGAGCCTGCTTGTCGGTCCTCTTTCGGATGCGGTTGCTGTTCATCCCATCCTGTCGGAAACCATCGGAGAGATGGAAGGAACCCTGGATATCTGCGGATATAATTATCTGACGGCACGGCACCTGATGGAACAGAAGGACAATCCCAACCGTGTAATTCTTGGAACAGAGACCTTCCCGCCGGAAATCCCCCGTCTGTGGAAGATCATCAGGGAAAACAATAATGTCATCGGAGATATGACCTGGACAGGTTACGATTATCTCGGAGAAGCAGGTCTTGGCGTCTTCTATTATGACGGGCGCGGCGGATTTACGGACAACTGGCCTACCAGCATTTCCTTTACAGGTGATATCGACCTGATCGGGACCAGACGTCCGATCAGCTACTACAGGGAGATCATATTTGGCCTGAGAAAAGATCCGTATATTGCAGTCGAACGTCTGGATCATTATGGCGAGGTTCCCAATAAGACTGCATGGGCGTGGAAGGATAACATCGCGAGCTGGACCTGGACCGGATATGAGGGAAAGCCGGCAAAGGTGGATGTCTTTGCGGATGCGGATGAAGTGGAGCTTTTCCTCAATGGACGATCACTTGGCCGCAGACCTGCAGGAGAGAAGAATAACTACCTGGCTTCCTATGAGCTGACTTATGAACCGGGAGAACTGAAGGCTGTCAGCTATATAAGGGGCGAGTGCACAGGAGCATTCTCCCTGGAAAGCGCGGATGATCAGGTGGAACTGGATGTTACAGTTGACAGGAATGAGATATGTGCGGATGGTGCCGATCTCGCTTATATCCTTATCGGACTGAAAGATGCAGAAGGCCGGAAGAATCTTCAGATAAAGAAAAGGATTTCCGTGTCAGTGGAAGGCAAAGGGACACTGCAGGGGTTTGGCAGCGCTGATCCTGATACGGAGAACAGCTATGACAGCACCACATGGGAGACATACGATGGTCTGGTCCTCGCTGTTGTAAGATCAAAAAGGGAGACGGGTGAAATCACGGTAAAGATTACATCTGATGGATGTAAGCCAATGGATGTTAAAATCGCAACTGTCTGATTTTCCTCTGAATTTATACAACAATTGGTTGTTGCTGCACAACGATTATCTATCTTCTAAAACTGCTGTTTTTCTTTATCATTAAATCTATGGAAACAACGTTCAAAAAGATCTCTATAAGAATTAGGAGGACGATTATGGCTGCCAATGAAAACACTTCTGCTGTGGGGTCGGTAGAAAAAGTGCCGTTTTTGGAAAAGATCGCTTATGGTCTCGGAGATGCCGGATGTAATTTCATCTGGACAACAGTGGGGATGTTCCTCACCGTATATTACACGGATAACGTTGGAATCGCTGCCGGTGTTGTCGGAACAATTATGCTGCTGACCCGTCTGCTGGATGGAATTTCCGATCTTATCATGGGTAATATTGTTGACCATACCCATACCAGGTGGGGTAAAGCCAGACCCTGGGTTGGTCTTATGGCTCCCTTTATGGGCATTGGCCTGGTCCTTCTGTTCAATGTGCCAGGAGGCCTTTCGGGAAGCGGGAAGATCGTATATGCCTTCATTACATACATTCTGCTTGCTGTGGTGATCTTCACTGCATGTAATCTGTCCTACGGAACGATGATGTCCTTTATGGCACCTGACCAGCAGGACCGCACAACACTTAGTTCGGTCCGTTTCTTCTGCACCTGGATCGCTGTACTGATCATCATCTATACAGCTCCCGGTATGATCGCGTCCATAGGCTATCGCTGGATGTCTGTCATCTATGGCATTGCAGGAACCGTGCTGATCCTTATTACATTTTTCTTCTGCAAAGAGCGTACCATCGGTGAGTCAGTGGAGAATAAGAGAGAGGATATCCCGGTAAAACAGGCACTGGTTCTTTTGTTTAAGAATAAGTATTTCATTTTTGTCGCACTTCTGTTCATCATCAACTATGCTGCATTGAACCTGACCAATGGTATCGCTATCTACTATATCCGTGATATCCTCGGAAATATGGGAGCCTATGGGACGGTAAATACGATGGGCTTCCTGCCTTCCATCATCCTGCTTCCTGTTTTCCCGAAGATCGTTGAGAAGACTGGTAAGTGGAAATGCCTGATGATCGGATTTATCATGCAGATCATCGGTTACCTGGTCATCCTTGCAACTTCCGGAAGTTTTGCAATGCTGCTCATTGGTCTTGCACTGGTCGGGGTAGGTAGAGTGCCTCATTCCGCAGGTATGTTCGCAATGATCGCAGATGTAATCGATTATGGTGACTGGAAGTTCGGCAAGCGCGTTGAGGGAATGACTTACTCAGCGGCATCCTTCGGCATGAAGGTTGGAACCGGCCTCGGGAGCGCCGTCGTCGGCTGGGGTCTTGCCATAGGCGGTTATTCCGGTGAAGCAGCAGTACAGAGTGCATCCGCTCTGTTTGCGATCAAAGCTCTTTACACATGGGTTCCGCTGATCCTGATTGTTATCGGGACGGTCATCCTTGCCATGTGCAATCTCGATAAGATCTATCCGACCATCGTCAAGGAGCTTGCTGAGCGAAAGACCAGAAAAGCATAAGGATTACACAGTGGCTATGCAAAGGTGCATAGCCACTTTTTTCGGGGAAGACTATGCAGGCAGGCTTCAAGCTTTATAGAAGTGAAAACTGTTCGGTGTTTTGAACGTTAATACTATGCTTCCAATTGAAGAGGCACAGTTACGATGCTTATTTGAATATCGGAACTGCTCAAGGTGTGTATTACTGACGCATTGAGATCGTTCTATACAGAGTTTTACACAACGGTCGCAATGCTGGTACACCTTTGGGACGCGGTGATTTCTAATACACAGATGCGACTTTTGGGACACGATGCGACAAAATGCGACAGGATACGAAAACTTGGGAAAAGCTGGGACGCACTGAGACAAGTTATATGCTATAGTGTATGTGTCTAGGATCGGGAGGACAGATAAAAAGGATTGTCATTTGGTATTATAGAAATGAGGTGACAGATGTACCTTTGGGTATGTCTGTTTTTTTATGCCCTCTGGCAGTCTTCTGGCCTTCTATAGCGGCTTGCCGCGTCTCCTATAGAGGGTCCAAGAGAGAAAATCCCTTGCAACTGTAATATTGTATGGAATGTTTGATAGAGCTGTAAAGTCAGGTGTGATTAATATTAATCCGGTTATTAACTCAGATAGACCGAAAGCAAAGAAAAGTCAAAAAAAGGGAGCTGTAGCCAGAGAAACACAGAAAGCCTTTTTGCAATATGCAATTTCATCTCCTTATTTCAGACTTTATAAGGCAGCAACACTTACAGGAATGAGGATAAATGAATTGCTTGGATTATCTATAGGAGATATAGACAGCAAAAATGAAGTTATCCATGTTGGCCACTCTTTGGACTATATTCCTCACAAGGGATTCAAACTGGATACTCCCAAAACAATATGTAGATTAGGGTATGTTTTGGGTAAAGGGCTCAGAATGAAACAAAACTCAAATAAGAGAACCCCGGAAAAGTGTTATACTTAAACGCTTTCCGGGGTATTATTTTACCTTATCTGTCCCTCACTACCTGGAAGATATAAAACTTCAGGTAATAGGACGCATCATTAGCCCACAGGATCGGGTGGTCCGGAGCCTGCTGGCGGAACTCGATCTGCCTGAGACGCACGTGCGCATCCCTGGAGGCTTGAGCGATGGCGTCGGAGAAAAGCTGCGGATCCATAAAGTGCGAACAGGAGCAGGTGACGAGGTAGCCGCCGTCACGGACGAGGCGCATACCGCGGTGGTTGATCTCCCGGTAGCCGCGAATCGCTCCTTTGATGGAGTTGCGGCTCTTTGTAAAGGCAGGAGGATCGAGGATGACGACGTCGAACTGTTTCCCCTCTTCCTCGTAGGACGGCAGGAGGTCGAAGACGTCCGCACAGACAAAATCGACCTTATTGTCGGAGAGACCATTCAAGGCGGCATTCTCCTTGGCCTGCCTGACAGCCAGATCCGAGGCATCCACCAAGGTGACGTGTTTTGCGCCGGCGATGGCGGCATTGAGGCCGAAGGAACCGGTATGTGTGAAACAGTCGAGGACCTCGGCATCCTTGCAGAGCGGATGGATCGCGCGCCGGTTGAGCTTCTGATCCAGGAAAAATCCGGTCTTCTGGCCCTCCGCCACGTCTACGATATAGCGGACGCCGTTCTCTGTGATGGGAACGCGAACGTCAAACTCTTCCGAAAGGAATCCCTTGAATCTCGGCAGGCCTTCCTTTTCTCTTACCTTTGCGTCGCTTCGCTCATAGATCCCCCGAACACGGATCCCGTCTTCCGCAAGGATCTGCACAAGGGCGGAGAGGCAGATCGTCTTGATCTTCTCACTTCCCAGGGCGAGAGACTCCACGACAAGGATATCTTCATATTTATCGACAGTCAGGCCGGGGAGAAAATCCGCCTCGCCGAAAATGACGCGGCAGGAAGAAATATCGATGACGTGTTTGCGATACTCCCAGGCACTGCGGACCCGCTCATACAAAAACTCCGGCGTCACGGCTGTGTCCTTTCTTGAGAGCATGCGGATACGGATCGTCGAGCTGCGGTTGATAAAACCAACTCCGAGAGGATACCCGTCGTGATCCAGAACGCGGATCATATCTCCGTCTTCAAAGGAGCTGCCTTCGAACCGGTCTATTTCATTGTCATAGATCCAGGCACCGCCAGCCTTGAATTCCCTTCCTTCTTTTTTCTTTATTACAGCGCAGGCGTCCCGCACGAGAGAGGTCTGCGAACTGCAGTCATATGCCAAATATTCACTGATCGTCATATCTGCTCCGAAACTCATCAGGCCCGCACAAACAAAGTGCAGGACCTTTTCCTATTGTTATGATATTGCGGCAATTCTGTCCCACAAATATAATGGATTTTCGATTTTCTGACAATCCCCCGTAAGGCCACTTTATACGCGGCAGCAGCGAAAAGCGCGGAAAGACAACATTGTTTGCGCTTATACTGGATTTATAAGGAGAAAAGAGGTAAACTATGGATGTAGTTTTTAAAACTACATGTATTTTGGGACAGTTCCCACCTGCCTGCATATGAATACGGGCGGATGCCGCTATGGGCGAACTGCTCTCTATGTCAGGAGAAAGGAATGAACGAACAGAAAACAGTCATAATGATAGATTCAGGGTGCGATGTGCCGAGGGTCATCCGGGAACAGTATGATATCCGGATCCTCCCGCTGCGCGTGATCTATCCGGAAAAAGACTATATGGACAGCGTCGATATCGATCCGCTGATGGTTTACAGGCGTTTCCCGGAGGAATTCCCATCCACCTCTACTCCCTCCCTGGCCGAGGTGACGGATATGTTCGACCAGTTCCGGGAAGAGGGCTTTGAGAAGGTGATCGCTGTCTGTATCTCCAGCGGGCTCTCCGGAACCTTTAATACGATCCGGCTGGCAGCCTCTGAGGAAGAGGACCTGGAGGTCTTCGTTTTTGATTCGAAAAATATTTCCATCGGATCCGGACTCTTTGCCATCTGGGCAGCCAAACAGTTAAAGGATGGCAGGAGCTTTGAAGAAGTGACCAGGGGAATGCAGGACAAGATCGCGGACTCCAAAGTCTTCTTCTATATGGACACTTTAAAATATCTCCAGCGCGGCGGCAGGATCGGGCGCGTTGCTTCAACACTCGGTGAGGTCTTAAAGCTTAAGCCGATCATTTCCTGCGATGAGAACGGCGTTTACTATACGGTGGCAAAGATCCGCGGAGCTAAATTCGGAAAGCTTCGCCTGCTGGAGGAGGTCGCGAAATTCTGCCTTGGACACAGGACATGGATCGTGGTTGAAGAAGGCGATGCCCATGAGGAAGCCCTTGCGATGCAGAAAATGATTGAGGACTCGATCGCGGACAAAGAGATCCTTTACGAGCAGCAGATCACGGCGACGATGGCCATCAACACAGGGCCCGGACTGGTCGGCGTTGCAGTCATGAGAGAGCCCTGAGAGCTCTGAGACTGGTACGGCTTTGAGACGGCAATAGCATTTAGCAGCATTTATCAATATATAGAAATTTCAGTACCTACAGCTTTTCCTTGGCATTATGCTCCAGGAAAAGCTTTTTTATGCCGCTTTGGTACTTCTATGGCGCGTGCATCTGCACAGCCGGAAAATGTTATTGTATAATTAGAATAATGTTTTTATCCTGATCAAAATGCGAAAGAGGGGGGAGATAAATGTCTATCTGCTTTGACGATAACAAAAAAATATTCAAACTCGATACACAGAGGACTACGTATATGATCGGCCTGACGCAGGAAGGGTATGTCGGGCACGTCTATTACGGGGCAAGGCTGGAGAGTGCCTGCGCCGCACACCTGCTGCGGACCGGAGAACCGCCTTTTACTCCTGGGGTGCTGCCGTCCGAGAAGGCAGCTTTCCTGGATACGCTCCCGATGGAGTATCCCACCGGAGGTGTCAGCGGATACAGGGAGACAGCGCTGGAGCTGCTCAATGAACTGGGACAGAACGGGTGCGAGCTTTTTTACAGGAGCTATACCATTGAAGAAGGAAAGCCGGAGCTGGAAGGACTCCCTTCTTCCTTTAAGGGAGCGGCGGCGGACGGCGAGGTCATGACTCTGCGCCTTCTGCTGGAAGATCCGGTCCTGAACGTGACGGTCGAGCTGCGCTATTCTGTTTTTGAGAAGGAAGATGTGATCACGAGGAGCGCCGTGATCACCAATGCGGCGGATAAGACGAGGACGATCCGGAAGGCTTATTCGGCCTGCCTGGATCTCGACAATGAGGATATGGAGCTGATCACGCTGACAGGCGCCTGGGGAAGAGAGCGGCATATCGAGAGGCAGAAAGTGCGTCACGGCAGGACCTACGTCGGGAGCACCAGAGGATATACCTCCCATCAGGAGCATCCGTTCATCGCTCTGGTCACGCCTGAGACAACGCAGAAGACAGGCAGCGCCTATGCAATGCACTTTGTCTATTCCGGAAATTTCCGGGCGCAGGCGGAGCTCTCCCAGTGGGATAACGTGCGCATGACGATGGGGATCGATCCCGACCGCTTCACCTGGGTACTGGATCCAGGATGCAGCTTTGCAGTGCCCGAGTGTGTTCTGACCTACTCGGAGTGCGGGCTTGGCAGGATGTCCAGGAACCTGCACGATTTTTACAGAAATCATATGATCCGCAGCCCCTGGCTGCACAGGGAGCGCCCGATCCTGATCAACAACTGGGAGGCGACGTATTTCAATTTCGATACGGAGAAGCTCCTTTCAATCGTCAGGGAGGCGAAAAAATGCGGTATTGAGATGCTGGTCATGGACGATGGCTGGTTCGGACACAGAAACCTCGATGATTCCTCGCTGGGAGACTGGTACGTCAACGAGGAGAAAATTAAGGGGGGACTTAAATACCTCACGGAAGAGGTGAACAAGATCGGCCTGAAATTCGGTATCTGGTTTGAGCCTGAGGCGATCTCTCCCGACTCGGATCTGTTCAGGGCACACCCCGACTGGGCGCTGCAGATCAGCGGGCGAGAAGGCACTCTCTCAAGAGGCCAGTACGTTCTGGATTATTCCCGCAAAGAGGTTCGGGACGCGATCTACGATATGATCTCGGGCATCCTTCGCAGCGCCAATATCGATTATGTCAAATGGGATATGAACAGATCAATCTCAGACATAGGAAACCTTGTCCTTCCGCCGGAGAGGCAGCAGGAGATCTCCCACAGATATGTGCTGGGCGTCTATGAACTGCAGGAGAGACTGACAAAAGACTTCCCGGATCTGCTGCTCGAGAACTGTGCCGGCGGCGGAGCGCGTTTTGATCCCGGTATGATCTATTACAGTCCGCAGATCTGGTGCTCGGACGACATGGACAGTGTCGAGAGACTGCGCATACAGGAAGGGACAGAGCTGGCTTATCCGCTTTCTGTCATGGGAGCCCATGTATGCTGCGCACCGAACCACACGACCGGCAGGATCCTGCCTTTTGAAACAAGAGGACACGTGGCGCTCTCAGGGACCTTCGGTTACGAACTGGATATCACGAAGATCCCGGACGAGGACAGGGAGATGATCCAGGCGCAGACACAGCAGTATCATCAGTTCCACTCCCTGATCGCGGACGGGGACTACTACAGGATCCACTCCTGGAACGACGAGCAGCCCTACGACTGCTGGGGAACGGTCGCAAAGGACGGCTCCGAAGCCCTGTTCACTTATGTGCAGGTCCTGGCAAAGCCGAACCAGCACAGCAAAAAGATCCGCCTGGACGGACTTGATCCGCAGGGCGTCTATGAACTCAGGACTTACGGATCGGAGACGAAAAATCCCATGAACGGGGAGATCATGGCGCATATTGAGGACGGCGTTTATACCGGTGAAGAACTCATGAAGGCAGGGATCCTGGCGGGAGCCGTCCCAGGGGATTACAGGAGCAGACTGTGGCACCTTGTAAGAAAGTGACCCTGCTATTGTTTCTGTGTTATAATGACTGACAGCACACCCGGGCAGTGCCCGGGATAGTAAGGCAAGTGAAAAAGGACAAGAACGGGTGAGGTAAGCTATGAAGGAACAGCTTGAGATCGTAAAAAAAACATTTGGAGAAGTGTTCGGAGATACAGAAGGCGTGAGATTTTTCTTTGCGCCCGGCAGGGTCAATCTGATCGGTGAACATACGGATTATAATGGCGGTCACGTGTTTCCCTGCGCGATCAGCCTGGGGACTTATGCCGCTGTAAAGCGCAGGCAGGACAGAAAGATCCGCTTCTACTCCGCAAATTTCGCGGCAGCAGGCGCGATCGAGTGCTCACTGGATGAGCTTGTTCCCTCCGGAACGGGCAGATGGACGGACTATCCGCTGGGCGTCGTCTGGGCATTCGCAGGCAGAGGGTATCTCTTGCCGGAAGGCTTCGATATGGTCATATACGGCGATATCCCGAGCGGATCGGGACTTTCGTCCTCCGCATCCCTTGAAGTCCTGACAGGATATGTGCTCCGGACTTTATATGGGTTTGATGACCTCACGAACCAGGATCTGGCTCTGATCGGCCAGTATTCCGAGAACGAGTTCAACGGAATGAAGTGCGGCATCATGGACCAGTTCGCTTCAGCTATGGGCAAGGAAGGAAATGCCATTTTCCTGGATACGAATACCATGGAATACGAATACGCCCCTGTCGAGCTGGAGGGCATGAAGCTGCTGATCACCAATACGAATAAAAAGCACAGTCTTGTCGATTCAGAATACAATCTTCGCAGACAGCAGTGCGCACAGGCGCTGGCGGATCTGAACACCCGCCTGGCCATCGGAGCACTCGGTGAGCTCTCGATCGAAGAGTATGAGCAGAACAAGGACCTGATCGGAGATGAGATCTGCCGCAGAAGAGCAAAGCATGCCGTCTACGAGAACCAGCGCACGATCGAAGCGGTCGAAGCGCTGCGGGCTAACGATATCGAGCGTTTCGGACAGCTGATGAACGCCTCCCATGTCTCCCTGAGGGATGACTACGAGACCAGCTGCCCTGAGGCAGATATTCTCGCGGAAGAAGCCTGGAAACTGCCGGGCGTTCTCGGCAGCAGGATCACAGGCGGCGGATTCGGCGGCTGCACAGTCAGTATCGTCAAGGATGAAGCGGTAGAGGAATTTATCAGCAGGATCGGCAGGATCTATGAGGAAAAGGTGGGATACCCGGCATCCTTCTATACATTGGAGATCGGCGGAGGACCGAGAGAATTATGAGTATGCTGAGTGCTATCGTTCCGTGCTATAACGAAGAAGAGAATGTTTTTCCTTTCTTTGAGGAATTCATAAAGAATGCCGCTTTTTTTGAAAAAGAAGGACTGGAATACGAGCTGATCTTCGTGGATGACGGATCGAAGGACGCGACGGTGCAGATGGTAAAAAAACTGCAGGAGCAGCAAAAAGGCGTAAGGCTCGTCTCATTCTCCAGAAATTTCGGCAAGGAAGCGGCCATCTACGCCGGGCTGCAGTATTCCAAGGGAGATCTCGCGGCGATCATGGATGCTGATCTGCAGGATCCGCCCTCGCTCCTGCCGGAGATGTACGGATATATCCGGGAGGGATATGACATGGCTGCGACAAGGCGCGTGACCCGCAAGGGAGAGCCGCCGATCCGTTCGTTTTTTGCCAGGCAGTTCTATAAGCTGATGCGCCGGATGTCCAGCGCGGACATTGTAGATGGGGCAAGGGACTACCGGCTTATGACCAGACAGGTCGTCGAAGCGATCCTCTCCATCAAGGAGTACAACCGGTTTTCAAAAGGCATCTTCGGATGGGTGGGATTCCGGACGAAGTGGCTGGAATATGAAAACGTAGAGAGAGTGCACGGAGAGACTAAATGGTCATTCTGGAAGCTGTTCCTGTACGCCATCGACGGAATCGTCGCATTTTCGACAGTTCCGCTCACGGTGGTGGCGATCCTGGGAGTGATCTTCTGTGTCGTGGCACTGCTCCTTTTGCTGTTTTTCTTCTTCCGGGCGCTGATTTTCGGTGACCCCACAAGCGGATGGCCGAGCCTTGTCTGCATCATCCTTCTGGTCAGCGGCGTGCAGCTGATGTGCCTCGGAGTGATCGGGCAGTACCTGTCAAAAGCCTATCTGGAAGTTAAACAGAGACCGATCTATATAGTTAAGGAAGCTGATGAGTAACCGGTCAGATTCCGTGTTTGATTACAAAAACCTGAAAACATGAATCGTTGGAAAGATTCCATAAAAAAAATCATAGCGCTGGAGCTGCCTCTTCTGGGAGCCATCCTCTACACGCTCCTGTATGCCTGGCTCTGGTTTAAGGTCTACTATCCGAATTATGTCCTGCTGAAGCTGAAATTCTATATCAACGGACATATCCTTGTCATGGGGATCTATGTGGTTCTCCTTCTGTTTTTCATGACGACGTACGGGGGGCTGAAGGTCGGATATCTGAAGCCGGTGGATGTTATTCTCTCCCAGATGTTTGCGCTCCTGGCGGTGAATGTCATCACCTATTTTGAGGACTCCCTGATGCGCAACTGGATGCTGCCGATCTGGCCGATGGTCAGGTGTACTCTGCAGCAGATCCTGGTCAGCATCGTATGGGTCTATTTCAGCGATGCTGTCTACAAAAAGGCTTTCCCCCCTTCAAAACTGATCCTGATTCACGGGGAGCGTCCGATCGGGGATATTCTGCATAAGTTTTCCACGAGACCGGATAAATACAAAGTCATTGAAACGATCGATATCGCGGATGGGATCGATGCGATCAAGGGCAGGATCCTGGAGCAGAAAAAACCGGTCGTCCTGTGGGACATCAACGTATCTGACAGGAACAAACTGATGAAATTCTGCTACGAGAATTCCATCCGCATCTATCTGATGCCGAAGATCCCGGATGTTCTGATCGCGGGATCCGCCCAGCTCCATTTGTTCGATACGCCGCTGTTCATGACAAGGGAATATGCCCTGACATTCAATCAGAGGCTTATAAAGCGGACGATCGATGTCGTCTGCGCGGCGCTTCTGCTGCTGATCACATCTCCGATCTTTGCCGTAACGGCCCTGCTGGTCCATTTTTATGACGGAGGCCCTGTCTTTTACAAGCAGACACGCTGCACGATCGGGCAGAAGGAATTCAAGATCATCAAATTCCGCAGCATGCGTGTGGACGCGGAAAAAGACGGCGTGGCGAGACTTGCCTCGCAAAATGATGACAGGATCACTCCGATCGGCGCCTTTATCCGAAAGGTGCGCATTGATGAACTGCCGCAGCTGATCAATATCCTGAGCGGGGATATGTCCTTCATAGGCCCCCGCCCGGAGAGACCGGAGATCATTGCCCAGTATGTCGAGGAAATGCCGGAATTCGTGTTTCGTATGAAGGTCAAGGCGGGACTGGCAGGATATGCGCAGATCTACGGAAAATACAACACGACGCCCTATGACAAGCTCAAGCTCGATCTGACCTACATCCAGAGTTATTCCGTATGGCTGGATCTTAAACTGATGCTGCTCACGCTCAAGATCCTTCTGCGGCCTGAGAGCACGGAGGGGATCTCCGAGGGGCAGATCACAGCACTGAAAAACGACGTCAAACAGGATGAGTAGAAATTCGGGAACGAAGATGGACAGACAGAGTTACATGCAGGAGACGCTGAACCGGCGCTCGCTATATCTGAGAGCATTCCGCAAGGGGTGGATCATCCCTGTCGCGGGAATACTCTGTGCGATTCTGACGGGACTGCTGTATCATTCTGTTCTCACCCGGCTTGCCGGACAAAGGCAGTATCAGGTGGAGTCCAAGTACTATATCGATTTTGCGTTTAATGATCAGACGCAGAAAGCCTATGATTATTACAATGCCGCAACATGGGACGAGCTGCTCTTTACACATCCACAGATCGCAGATACGATCCGGGAAGAGCTGCCTGCAGGCACTACGATGGAAGAGGCTGATGCGGATACAAAAGCGGAGCTGATCTCGGATATCCGGTTGATGACGGTCACAGTGACAGCAGATACCGCGGAAAAGGCAGCCGGCATCACAGATGCTGTCGGCAGCGGAGTAACGGCCTTCGGAGAGTCTGCAAAGGAGTTTGAAAAGATCACACTCCTGTCCGCTTCGGATCCTGCACCGGTTATTGTAAAGGACAGGACAGCGAATGCGGCACTGCTGGGCGGGCTCCTGGGAATCCTTCTCTTCGGAGCCGGCGTCTGGATCTATGTCCTGATGGATGACAGGATCTACATACCCGAGGATATTGCCGAAAGGATAGGGATCACCGTTCTTGGTGTTCAGACAAGGGATGGAAAAGGACCGGAATTTTTAAAAGAGGATCTGGAAAAAAACAGAGAGCTGCTGGAGCAGAAAGACCCGGAGCATCCGGTGATGACGCTGCGCTGGGGCAGGGACCGCGCCTCCGGAGCGCTTCACGATGTGCAGCAGCTCAGGCTTCAGGGAAAGGAACCTGCTGGGATCCTCATCACAGAAGCGGACAGCCGCTTTTTAAACAGGTATTACGGACATGAGTAAACTGGAAGTCCTGGTCGCCGCCGTACAGGAAAATGAAGTTACACTGGCGGAACATATGAATCTCTCCACGGAAGCGGTGATCTGCAACCAGTGCCAGCTCTTTGAGTACAAGGAATTTGAGCGCAAGGGCAGACTCGTGCGCTGCTATGAGTTTACGGAAAGAGGCGTCGGCCGCAACCGCAACAATGCCCTGATGAGGGCAGAGGGCGAACTGGTCCTGTTTGGAGATGAGGATATCGTCTACAACGACGATTATGAAGAGCGGGTCCTGCGCGCTTTCGAGGAGAACCCGCAGGCGGACATCCTCATGTTCAATGTAACGGCAGTCGAGAGCAGGCAGACTTATGAGAACGTGCGCCCCAAACCCGTCCGCTGGTACAACTACGGCCGGTATCCGACCTATGCCATGTGCGCGAGACTGGAATCTCTTCGAAAGGCCAACGTGTGGTTCTCCCTGCTGTTTGGCGGAGGTGCGCCCTACAGCAACGGCGAGGACACCCTGTTTATCCATGACTGCCTGAAAAGAAGGCTGAAGATCTATGCCGTTCCTGTCATCATCGGGCATGAGATGGCCAGGGAGAACAACGAGTCGACCTGGTTCAACGGATATAATGAGAAGTTTTTCTACGACAGAGGCGTCCTCTACCATTATCTGTACGGGATCATGGAGAGGCCTTTTGCCCTTCGTTTTCTCCTGACAAAGAGGAAAACGATGTGCGTACAGATACCTCTGCACAAGGCATATGCCCTGATGGTAAAAGGGATGAAAGAAGCGTAATGCGGATATTTTGAAAGGGGCGCAGCGCGTGATCGTCTATCTGTTCGTCACTTGCGTGGCGGTTTTCCTGGGATACAGCGCAGATCTCTCCCGCAGGGCAGTTTCACAGCCGGCAGGGAGAGTATTTGCTATGGAGAACGCAAGGGGGACGCTCCTTTCCAAAACAGCCCTGTTTCTCCTTCTGGTGACGCTGTTTATTCCCGCTGCCTTAAGGCAGGCGACGGGGAATGATTACATGCGCTACGTAGAGATCTATCACCTGGCCGCAGTGGGCGCCAGAGTCCCGACGGAAGAAGGATTCAATCTGTTCGTGCGGGCTGTCTATGCGCTCTGCGGATATGAGAATTATCTTCTTGTTTTTGCGCTGTTTTCCCTGGCAACCACCGCTCTTTTTCTGCTCGCGATTCGCAGGCAGGCGCGCTTTTTCGGCTTCAGTATCTACCTGTTCATGATGTTTGGGTACTATTTCCAGAGCTATAACACGGTGCGGTATTACCTGGCGCTGGCGGCTGCCTTTTATGCCCTGTATTATTTCCTTGAAAAAGAATACGTGCCGTTCGTGCTGATCATCCTGCTGGCGTCGACTTTCCACAAATCGGTGCTGATCGTGCTCCTGTTGTATCCGGTCGCTTCCCTGGCATGGAAAAAATGGCATGCCGCCGCTGCATTGCTGCTCGGCGGGAGCCTGCTCATGTTCCATGAGCAGTGGCTTGCACTGATGCTTCGCTTTTACCCTTTGTGGGACGACACGGAGGACCTGGCTGCGAGCGGCGGATTCAGCTATGGCAATATCGTAAAATGTGCCCTGGTCCTGGCATTAGCTGCAGGGATCAGATACATCGCTGCCGGGAAAGAGCCGGGAGGATCATTCTATGACAGAAAGGTGCTCTTTGGACTTAAGTGCACGGCAATGGCCCTCTGGATCTACCTCTTCGGATCCTTTATCCCGGAGGTCTCGAGGATCTGTTATTATCTGACGATCCCGCAGGTGCTGCTCCTGCCGGAGCTGCTCGAGTGTATTCCGGAGAGCCGCTTAAAACTGAAAAAGCTGCTGACAGCACTGGTCGCGGCAGCGGCACTGGCATCTTTTGCCATGTTCCTTCGCAAGGCGGATGACAGCAGGATCCGGATCCTGCCTTATAAAACATTCCTCTTTCATGAACTGCCCGGAACACCGTCCCGCAGTATTGAGTAAGATCGCTTTGAAAGACGGTCGCCTAACCTTAAGCCTGCGCAGAAGCGCAGATTTTAAAGCCTAATGAACACACCGTATTTTTCCATCATCGTAGTCAGCTTTCAGGCAGGAGAGAAGCTTCCGGAGACGTTGGAGAGCATCCTGGAGCAGAAATTCGAGGACTATGAGGTCATTATTAAAGACGCGGGGTCTACGGACGGATCTCTGGAGAAGATCCCGGCAGATCCCAGGATCCGGCTGATCTGCAGAGAGGATGCCGGCATTTATGACGGGATGAACCAGGCTGTCAGGAGTGCGTGGGGAGAATACCTGTATTTTCTCAACTGCGGAGATACCCTGCACGACCCGGAGGTCCTGGAGAATGTCAGCAGGATGATCAGAAGCTCAGGGGAACGCGGGATCTGGTACGGTGATGTGGTGGAAATGCAGACGGGCCAGGTCGTAGCCGCCAATCCGCAGATGACGCATTTTGCGATGTTCCGGTATCTGCCCTGTCATCAGGCGTGCTTTTACGCAAGAGAAGCTTTTTCGGAGCGTCTGTTTGACACGCAGTACAGGGTGCGCGCAGACTATGAGCATTTCCTGTGGTGCGTGATCCGGGCGGGACTTCCCTGCACCCATATGCCGATCGTGATCGCCGATTACGAGGGCGGCGGGTTCTCCGAATCGGAAAAGGGAAGAACGTTCTCCGCACAGGAGCACAAAAAGATCACGGGGATCTACTTTACAAAAAAAGAACTGTTTTTATACAGGCTGTATCTGCTGGTTACCCTGCAGCCCCTCCGGGAGAGGCTGGCGCAGGGAAAATATACCGCAGCTGTCTATGACAGGATCAAGAATGCAGTCTATAAGAGAAAGCGTTCGTGACGAATATATGAAGGTATTGTGGCTGTGCAACATAATGCTTCCGGCATTTGCAAAGATGGAAGGCCTGCCCTATTCGAGCAGGGAGGGATGGCTGACCGGAAGCTTTGAGAGACTGATCAGGGAACCGAGACGGAGCGGCGCCAGTGAAAAGCTGGTGACGCTATCCGTGTGCTTTCCGGTCCCCGCACAGCTGGGAAACTGCAAACGTGAACTCTTTGTTGAGAGCGATCCGGGGACGGAGAGCGCAGCAGAAGGGGGAAAGCGCGGCCAGGCGGAGCGAAAAGGGAGAAAGGGCACCAAGGTCACCTTTTACGGCTTCCAGGAGAATCTGGATACACCGGAGATCTACGATGCCTCCCTGGAGGGGCGCTTCCGGGAGATCCTGGACGACTGCAGGCCGGATATCGTGCATATTTTCGGAACGGAATTCCCGCATACACTGGCAATGACCAGGGCCTTCGGAGATCCGGAGCATATTCTGATAGGACTGCAGGGACTGTGCTGCGCCATAGCGGATGCCTATATGGCGGACCTGCCCTATAAGGTACAGCGCAGGGTCACGTTCCGCGACTGGTACCGCAAGGATTCGCTGCAGCAGCAGAGGAAAAAATTCCGCCTTCGCGCCAGAATGGAAAAAGAGGCGCTGCGCAGGACCGAGCATGTGACGGGCCGGACTGTTTTTGACAGGGAGACGACCTCGGAGATCGCGCCGGACGCCGTCTATCACGCCATGAATGAGACCCTGCGCAGCAATTTCTACACGGGGGAGTGGGAGAGCAGCCGGATCGAAGAACACAGTATTTTTATCAGCCAGGGCGACTATCCGCTCAAGGGCTTTCACTATATGCTGCAGGCCATGCCGATGATCTTGGAAAAGTTTCCGGATGCCCGCCTGTATGTGGCAGGAAATTCGATCATAGGCAATGTCGGCGGCGTCCTCAGGGAAAAGAAAAAATATCCTTTGCCGCTCTGGATCACCTCCTATGGACTGTATCTGAGATGGCTGATCCGGCACTATCGGCTGCAGGGGCATGTGATCATGCTCGGCAAGCTAAGCGCGGACCAGATGAAGGAGCAGTATCTCAAGAGCAACGTTTTTGTCTGCCCTTCGATCATGGAGAACTCGCCGAACTCCCTTTGCGAGGCGATGCTCCTGGGCATGCCGGTCGTGGCGGCCAAGGTGGGAGGGATCGGAGACCTCGTGCTCGACGGTGAAGAGGGGATCCTCTTCCCGGGCGGTAAAGCAGACGAACTGGCAGAAGGTGTCAAGACGGTCTTCTACGAAAAGGATCTTGCGGCCTGGCTTGGCGGCAATGCAAAGAAAAGGGCGCAGGTCCGGCATAACCCGGATACGAATTACCGGCGTCTTCTTGAGATCTACAGGAGCATGAACGGACGCAGATGAAGATCACTTTTCTATCCAATTATATGAATCATCACCAGATCCCGCTGTGCCGGGCGCTGCGGCGGGAACTGGGGGATGATTTTATTTTTATCCAGACGGAGCCCATGGAAGAGGAGCGTCTTCGCATGGGATGGAACGCCGCGGATGCGGACCTTGCCTTTGTGCTGCGCGGGGATACGGCATCCTCGGATGAACAGCTGCGGGAGAAGATCCGGGAGAGGGTCCTTGGCTGCGACATTCTTCTTGCCGGCTGGGCACCGGCGGCCGCGGACCTGATCGTGGAGAGAGTCCGGGCAGGGAAAATAACCTTCCGGATCTCGGAGAGGATCTACAAGGATGGCCAGTGGAAGGCGATCTCTCCCAGAGGACTTCTGAGCAAATGGAAAGAATATTCCAGGTTCCGCAGAGCCCCTTATTACCTGCTTTGCGCCGGGGCGTATGTGGCGTCGGATTTTAAGCTGATCGGTGCTTTTCCCCGGAAAATGCTGCGGTGGGGCTATTTCCCTCAGGTTAGGACCTATGCGGAAGGGGATCTGCAGAGGATCAAAAGAAGCCGTCCGCTGGGGGAAGAAGCGCAGCTGATCTGGGCAGGGCGGTTCGTAGACTTTAAAAATCCCTGGATGATCCCGGAGCTGGTGAACAGACTGGACGATAAAGGCGCGTCCTTTCATCTGCACATTGCAGGCGGAGGAGAAGGGGAAGAGGAAATGCGCCGTTCCCTTGCGGAAAAAGGACTGGACAGGTATGTCACTTTCCACGGTTTCATGCCGCCGGATGCCGTCAGGGACCTGATGGAGCAGTGCGATATCCACGTCATGACCAGCGATGCCGGAGAGGGCTGGGGCGCTGTCCTGAACGAATCCATGAACAGCGGATGCGCCGTGGCTGCGGGAACGGAAGCCGGCGCGGTGCCATACCTTGTCAGAAACGGTGTCAACGGGCTTCTCTATGAACACAGAGACCTGGAGGCGCTGACAGAAGCAGTCCTGCGGCTAGTGAATGACGCTGCTCTTTGTGAAAAGCTCGGGCAGGAGGCCTGCCGAACCGTCACGGAACTATGGAATGCGGAAACGGCCGCTGAGAGACTTCTGCAGGTATGTGATACGCTTTTAAAAGAGGGTTCGCCTGCGGCAGAGGGAAAGCTCCCGGATCCTGTATGGCAGGACGGCCCGATGAGCCGGGATCCCGTTCTGCGGCCGTATCTTAAAGTGTAAAAAGGCTAAGGATGCCTGCCTTTGCAGAGACAGCATCCGGGCTGTTCATCTCACAGAGGGTGCCTATGGAACAGAACAAAACCGAATATCCGCTGATCTCCGTCGTCGTTCCCGTCTACAATGCGGAGACGTTCCTGGAGAGGACTGTCGGATCGATCCTTGCGCAGACATACCCGAATCTTGAGATCCTTCTTGTCAATGACGGATCCGGGGACAGGTCCCTTGCCGTCTGTCATGAGCTTGAAAAAAGGGATGCGCGCATCCATGTGTTTGATAAGGAAAACGGCGGGGCGTCGACTGCCCGCAACGTCGGCATACGGAATGCGAAGGGCAGATATATAGGATTTGTAGACTCCGACGATCTGATCCTGCCTGATATGTATCGCCTGCTCTATGAGGGAGCAATGGCGGCAGAGCAGTATTTGCAGCAGGAGACAGGAAAAGCAGAGGAGAAGGGAAAAGAAGAGGAGACGGGAAAAACAGCGAATACAAAAGGCAAAGATGATACAGGAGCGGCTTTCATCGTCCAGATCGGGAGAGAGGAGATCGACGAAGCGGGGAACCGCCTTGCGGATGCCGTGAAAGCGCCTGAGGAAGCGCAATTTGTTTCCCCCACGGAATTTGCAGAAAGCCTTCTCATGTATACAGGCGATGCCTCATTCTGCACATCCATGCTCCCCGCCGCCTATATGAAGGAGCATCTGTTTCCCGAAGGTGTAATGGGAGAAGACTTTATTCTGCTCATGAGAATGTCGGAATCGATCCGCACCGTCCTGCGCCTGCCGCAGACAGGATACCGCGTCGTGCACAGGGCCGGGAGCGCGACAAGAACGGGAACCCCGGCAAAGTTTTCCCGGGTATATATCGATATCGTCCGCCATGCGGATGAGGTGGAAAATGTTCTGGCGGCCAGGAATCCGCAGCTGAAAGCGGCGGCGCTCCGCTTCGGGCTCTATGAGAGACTGGATTACATGCTGCACGTGCCGATCCGGGATATGAACAGAGGCAATGCATTTTATGAGGGCGTCCTGCAGTATCTGCGCCGGAATTTCACCCGGATGCTCCGCTGCGACGGACTTACCGCCAAAAACAAGATATATCTGACGCTGCTTACCGCCGCACCGCGCCTGGTGCGCCGGGTCCACTGGGCGCTGCGCCATAAAAAGATGGAATCGGCAGGGGTGAATATCTGATTATCATACAGATCAGAAATAGTATTAACTTTTTAATATATTTTTTTGATATAATTATTTCGCCAAGAGGAATATTGCTATTGAAATATAAAAGGGAAGAGGAATATCATAGCAAGAGGTACTTCGCTGCCGTGATTCTGAGAATACGGGCAGCAATCTAGTTAAACCGGAGAGGAGAAACAGGATGGAAAAGAAAAATCTTGACTGGGGAAACCTGGGCTTCGCCTATATGAAGACGGACAAGAGGTTTGTTGCGAACTACAAGGGCGGCGCATGGGATGATGGCGCGCTGATCAGCGATGACATGATCCTGATGAGCGAGGATGCCGGCGTTCTGCAGTATTCCCAGTCTGTCTTTGAGGGACTGAAGGCTTATGAGACAGTGGACGGACATATCGTGACTTTCCGCCCGGATCTGAACGCACAGAGAATGTATGATTCCGCTCTGCGTCTGGAGATCCCTCCCTATCCTGTAGACAAATTTATCGATGCCGTCGTCAAGACCGTTGAGGCCAATGAGGCGTGGGTACCCCCTTATGGAACAGGCGCTACCCTTTATATCCGCCCTTATACCTTCGGCATCAGCCCCGTTATCGGCGTTAAGCCCGCGGATGAGTATCAGTTCCGTATTTTCACGACTCCCGTCGGCCCCTATTTCAAGGGCGGCGCAAAGCCGATCGTCGTCAAGATCAGTGATTACGACCGCGCGGCACCGAAGGGAACCGGCAACATCAAGGCCGGCCTTAACTACGCCATGAGCCTGCACGCGATCGTGACGGCACATGAGGAGGGCTACGCTGAGAATATCTACCTGGATGCAGCTACCAGGACCAAGGTCGAGGAGACCGGCGGTGCGAACATCCTCTTTATTGACCAGGACGATCAACTGATCGTGCCTCAGTCCGAGAGCATTCTGCCTTCGATCACACGCAGAAGCCTCGTATATGTAGCAGAACACTATCTTGGCATGAAGGTCGTTGAGAGACCGGTCTACTGGGAAGAGGTCAAGGCCGGAAACTTCAAGGAGTGCGGCCTGTGCGGAACGGCTGCTGTCATCTCTCCGATCGGCAGGATCAATGATCACGGAACGGACATCGATTTTGCCAGCGGTATGGAGGAGATGGGCCCCGGCATGACCAAACTGCGCGAGACGCTGACAGGCATCCAGATGGGCTCCATCGAGGCACCGGAGGGCTGGATCGTAAGAGTTAAATAAGTAGAACATGTGATCCTCCCGATGCTCTGTCGGGAGGATCTTTGCATATCCGGGTGTTCAGAAAGGGGGGAGAAAATGACATCGGAGATCGAGAGATTAAAGGAAATCATTGCGGGGACTGACAACATCGTGTTCTTTGGAGGAGCCGGCGTATCCACGGAGAGCGGGATCCCGGATTTCAGGAGCGTCGACGGCCTGTATAACCAGGAATATGATTATCCGCCGGAGACGATCCTGAGCCATACTTTTTACAGGAGATATCCGGAGGAGTTCTTCCGTTTTTACAAAAACAAGATCCTGATCCCGGGGGAAAAGGCCAGGCCGAACAAGGCCCACCTCAAACTCGCGCAGTGGGAGAAAGAGGGAAAACTCAAGGCAGTCATCACGCAGAATATTGACGGGCTGCATCAGGCGGCCGGAAGCGTGAATGTCCTGGAGCTCCATGGAAGCGTCCTTCGCAACTACTGCGAAAAATGCGGGGCTTTTTATGACGTGCAGCATGTCCTTCATTCCGACGGAATACCTTTCTGCCCCAAGTGCGGCGGCAGGGTCAAGCCGGATGTGGTCCTGTACGAAGAAGGCCTCGACATGGATATCATGAACCGGGCAGTCCGTGCGATCGCAGAGGCGGATGTCCTGATCATCGGCGGGACATCGCTCGTTGTCTATCCGGCAGCGGGACTGATCGATTACTACCGCGGAAACAAGCTCGTGCTGATCAACCGCAGCGCCACCTCCAGGGACGCGCAGGCAGACCTTGTGATCAGCGGCAGTATCGGCGAAGTCCTGGACCAGATCCCGTAAAAAATATTGACGAAAGGAAGATCTGAGCATATGATGCAAGGGTCGGAAGACAGAAGCAGCACCGTGGTTTCATGCACTCACGGACAGGCAATTCTGTCTTTTGACAGGAAAGATATATTTTATTTTTTCAGGAGGAAAAACTATTATGAAAAATGTCAAGAAACTCTTAGCACTTGGCGCAGCTTGTGTTTTGGCACTTTCTCTTGCGGCCTGCGGCGGCAGCACCGCTTCCGCACCTGCTGCAGAGGCTCCTGCTGAAGAGGCAGCAGAGACGCCCGCTGAGGCTCCCGCAGAAGCAAAAGGCACGATCACAGTCGCAGCATCCACAACTCCCCATGCGGAGATCCTGGCAGAGGCCGCACCGCTCCTTGCAGAGCAGGGTTGGGAACTGAAGGTGACGGAATTTGAGGACTACGTACAGCCTAACCTCGTTGTTGAGAGCGGCGATTTCGACGCAAACTATTTCCAGCATATTCCTTACCTCGATTCCTTTAATGCGGAACAGGGCACACACCTTGTCAATGCAGGCGGCATCCACTATGAGCCCTTCGGGATCTATCCCGGAACAAAGGCTTCTCTGGACGAGCTCGCTGACGGCGATACGATCGCAGTTCCGAACGATACGACCAATGAGGCGAGAGCACTGCTCCTGCTGGAGGCAAACGGGATCCTGAAACTGAAAGAGGATGCAGGCCTGACAGCGACTGTCCTGGATATCGTCGAGAATCTTAAGAACGTCGAGATCCTTGAGCTGGAAGCTGCACAGGTGGCCAGAGTAAAGGATGAGGTCGCTTTTGTCGTCCTGAACGGAAACTACGCTCTGGCAGCAGGCCTGTCTGTAGGCCAGGATTCCATCGCATACGAGACCTCCGATTCCGAGGCGGCAAAGACCTACGTGAATGTCATTGCTGTTAAAGAAGGAAATGAAGAGTCCGAGGCGATCAAGGCCCTTGTAGGTGTCCTTAAGTCCGATGCGATCAAAGAGTTCATCAACGGCAAATATGACGGCGCAGTCATTCCCTTTGAGGACTAATCTGTCCATAGCCTTACGTGCAGGCACGACGTCTGTAACACCCTGTCATTACGGACTGTGAATAGAAACACTGATAAAAAATGTACTTGAATTGGGATGGATCTCCGTGGTATACTAAATCTCCGTGGGGATTCATCCCTTATTTTTCCTTGTTCTCATTTAGCCGTGAGAGCCAGAGACCAGAAGGAGGTAAAAGCACATGAACAAATACGAGTTAGCCGTTGTTGTGAATGCGCAGATTGACGATGAAGCCAGAACTGCGGTCGTTGACAACTGCAAGGCGCTTGTCGAGAGATTCGGCGGCACCGTGACGAATGTCGATGACTGGGGCAAGAAGAAACTTGCTTACGAGATTCAGAAGATGAATGAGGGCTATTATTACTTCATTCAGTTCGAGTCCGACGGTACAGGCAATGCGGAAATCGAAAGCCGTATGCGCATTATGGACAATGTCATCAGATATCTGTGCGTAAAACAGGACGAAGCTTAACAGAAAGCAGAGGACACTATGAACAGAGTAATCCTGATGGGACGTTTGACAAGAGATCCCGATGTGAGATATTCACAGGGCGACAATTCGATGGCGATCGCAAGATATACGCTCGCTGTTGACAGAAGACGTACGAGCCGTACCGCTCAGACACCGGACCAGGCAACTGCTGATTTTATCAGCTGCGTTACTTTCGGTAAGTCTGCGGAGTTCGCGGAGAAATATCTCCACAAAGGCACCAAGATCTGTGTATCCGGAAGGATCCAGACCGGCAGCTACACGAACAAGGACGGACAGAAGGTCTATACGACGGATGTCGTTGTTGAGGACCAGGAGTTTGCGGAGAGCAGGAACAGTCAGGGAGCCGGCGGTGATTTCGGCGGCTGGCAGGGCGGATCCGGCTTCGGAGCTCCCGAGCAGTCTTTCGGACAGCAGTCTTATCAGTCAGCAGGAGGCTTCGGCGGTGCGTCCGCACCGGCCAGAGAAGAGCCCTCCGGCGCGATCGATGGCTTTATGAACATTCCGGATGGAATCGACGAAGAGCTTCCTTTCTCATGACGCGGATCGACCGCCTGAGCAAAGACTAGAGGGCGGCAGCAATAGGGATTAGTTGATTGGAGGAAATCATGGCTTTTAATAAGACCGAGAAAGGCGATGCCCCTTTCAGAAGAAAGAGCAATTTCCACAGAAAAAAGAAGGTTTGTGTTTTCTGCGGTAAAGATAACGCAATTGATTACAAGGATGGTGCAAAGCTTCGCAAGTTCGTCTCCGAGGGAGGCAAGATCCTTCCCAGAAGAATCACAGGAACATGCGCAACACACCAGAGAGAGCTCACAACAGCGATCAAGAGAGCTCGCCACATTGCGATCCTTCCTTACGCAGAGAGATAATTACATATCTATGTGGATCACGAAAACCGGCAGGAAACTGCCGGTTTTCTTTTTGCCGGAAATATGTCTGTTTGAAGGCGGCTGGATATGTCAATAACCAGTTCGGGCTCACGGGGGCGTGTCTGCTGTTTGCTTGCGCCTGAGTGTCAGATCCACTTCATTTCTCATGAACGGAGGGAGGGTCGAAGGCGGCAGTATCACTGACGCCTGAGCCGCCGCCTGTCTGAGTTTCCGGTGCATCAGCGCCGGAAACGAGTTTAAGGCGCTGCCCGAGTGAAGAGAATGAGAAATGTTAGTGGATCTTCACGAAGAAGCCGCATACAGCAGACACGCCCCCGTGAGCCTGATAATGATGATGAATGGCTTATCTCCAAATTTGCCGAATACGGGCTTACAGTGTATAATATATTAGTTATACTGTTGCCTTAAGCGGTTTCAGGCAGAAAGCTGCCTGCAAAAAGCGCAAGCCCGGGCGGCGAACGGGATCCTATCCGTGCAGTCCCGGAAAAGGGGAGAAAATGAGCAATCGTGTCAAGATGAAGGGAAGATTCATGTCCTATTTCAACGCGCCGCTGGTGCTGGGGCTGTTTCTGATCCTCACGAATATCCTGATTTATTTTATCAGCTGGGTCAGTGGGATCGTGCTGAGCGCAGTCCTGGTCGTCTATATGGCCGTCGTGCTGTCCAGATATATGAACAGCCGGTCTCTCTATCTGAACGAGTTGGTGAGTTTTGCGACGGAATACGGCCAGGTGCAGAGAAGGCTGCTTAAAAACCTGGATCTTCCTTATGCGGTGCTGGATGAGACCGGCAGGGTCATTTGGACGAACTTTGCATTTGATAAACTTGTCCACAAAGAGAAGGTCTTCAAGAGACAGATCTCTTCCCTGTTTCCGTCCCTGACAAAAGATACTTTTCCCACGGGAGATGAGGAAGTCCGGCTGAAGATCGTATTCGACGGCGGCAATTACCGGGCGCAGATGCGCAGGATCCCCCTCGACCAGATGACGGAAGACAGTGATATCATAGACCATGCGGAATACAGCGGGGCCCTGATCGCTCTGTATCTGTTTGATGAGACGGCCGTCACGATGGCCATCCAGGAAGTGGATGACCAGAGCGTAGTTATCGGCTTCATCTATATGGATAATTACGACGAGGCACTGGACAGCGTCGAGGATGTGCGGCGCTCGCTCCTGATCGCGCTCATCGACCGAAAAGTCAACAAGTATA
The DNA here is from genome assembly GCA_017449745.1 of Lachnospiraceae bacterium. Lineage (GTDB taxonomy): Bacteria > Bacillota > Clostridia > Lachnospirales > Lachnospiraceae > CAG-791. The sequence goes on along the minus strand of JAFTFD010000372.1, from coordinate 2,179 downwards.
TCGCCTCCATGGACGGTATCTGCAGCAAGATCGAAAAAGACAAATATCTGGTCCTGCTGAGAAAGAAATCGCTGCGGTATCTGCAGGAGGCTCATTTCGAGCTCCTTGCGGACGTCAAGACCGTCAGCATCGGAAATGAGATGGCGATCACCCTCAGTATTGGTTTCGGCGTAGACGGCATGACGTACGCCCAGAACTACGAGTTCGCGCGCAATGCCATTGACCTCGCCCTTGGGCGCGGCGGCGACCAGGCGGTCGTCAAGATGCCGGACAATATCATCTATTACGGAGGAAAAACACAGCAGGTCGAAAAGAGCACCCGCGTCAAAGCCCGTGTCAAGGCACAGGCGCTCAAAGAGATCATCTCCGGCAAGGACGTGGTCTATATCATGGGTCACAGACTGGGCGATATCGACTGCCTGGGTGCCGGTATAGGAATCTACAGGATCGCCAAGACGATGAACAGAGAGGCGCATATCGTGCTCAATGAGATCTCTACATCTCTTGCGCCGATGGTGGACCTGTTCAAGGACAACCCGGAGTATCCGGATGATATGTTCTATACGAGCCAGCAGGCAATCGAAAAGGTGTCGGATAATGCGGCACTCGTTGTCGTTGATGTCAATAAACCCAGTATTACGGAATGTCCGGAACTGCTGCGGCTGTGTAAGTCCATTGTAGTCCTGGATCACCACAGGGCAGGTACGGAGACGATCGAAAACGCGACGCTCTCCTACGTGGAGGCCTATGCGTCTTCCGCCTGTGAAATGGTTTCGGAGATCCTCCAGTATACGGGTGAAAATATCCGGATCCGGCAGGAGGAAGCCGACGTCATGTATGCCGGTATCGTTGTCGATACCAATAACTTCCAGAACAAGTGCGGCGTCAGGACCTTTGAGGCGGCGGCGTTCCTTCGCAGGAACGGTACGGATGTCACCAGAGTCCGCAAGCTTTTCAGGGAAAATGCGCTTGAGTATAAGGCGAGGGCGGATGCTGTCTCCCAGGCGGAGATCTACCGGGAGAATTTTGCGATCTCCGTCTGCCATGGAGAGGGGCTGCAGAGCCCTACGGTCATCGGCGCGCAGGCAGCCAACGAACTGCTTGACATAAAGGGAGTGCACGGCAGCTTCGTGCTCACGGAATATCAGAATCAGATCTTTGTCAGCGCAAGATCGATCGACGAAGTGAACGTTCAGGTCATCATGGAGCGAATGGGCGGCGGCGGACATATGAATATAGCAGGCTGTCAGATCGAAAACGGCACCGTCGAGGAGACGATCCAAATGCTCAAGCACACCATTGACGCGATGATCGAAGAGGGACAGCTGTAAAGGAAAAGGACAGCCCGCCGCCCAAAAGAGGATCCCTGCCACACCCTTCGGGGAATGCCGTGGCAAGCAGGCGGGAAAACAAGTTACACAGATAAAACGGAGGAAATACCAAATGAAAGTAATTTTAATGCAGGATGTCAAGTCACTGGGGAAAAAGGGCCAGGTAGTTGAGGTGAGCGATGGATACGCCCGCAATTTTGTGCTGCCCAAAAAACTTGGCGTCGAGGCTACTGACAAGAACAAAAACGATTTAAAGCTCCAGAAAGCGCATGAGGATAAGCTGGCACAGATCCGTCTGGATGAGGCAAATGCCATGGCAAAGCGCCTGGAGGGAGTCCAGATCGTGGTCACCATGCGCGCAGGAGAGGGCGGAAAGGTCTTCGGCTCCATCTCCTCCAAGGAAATTGCGGAGGCGGCAAAAAAACAGCATGACCTGGATCTCGACAAGAAGAAGATCGTCCTGGATGACCCGATCAAGGCCTTCGGTATGCATGAAGTACCGATCAAACTGCATCCCCAGGTGACAGGCAGAGTATTTGTCCTCGTCAAAGAGGCTTGACAGAGAAGAGTGAATAATAATTGCCGATGCAATTATTTTTCACTAGGAGTCTGTGCCGAAGCACAGCCTCCGCTGATCATAGACGAAAAACCGCCTCCGCGGATTTTTCGTCATGTTGCCTCCGCGCAGAGCGCTTCGGCATTTTTGGAAAAGTGCCGGTGCACCGGATCATCGTTAATAATCACAGCAGTGTGTTTATTATAAAAATTTCTTATAAGGAGGAAACTGAAAAATGAGCAAAAAAAGGCTGTTAGCAATGGGCCTTTCTCTGGTCATGGCAGCTTCTCTT
>JAFTFD010000371.1 GCA_017449745.1 Lachnospiraceae bacterium | reverse complement strand
TGTCCATCCAGGGTAAACTGTTCCCTGTATATGTAGTTTTTCCGGACCCAGTCCTGATTGCGCCAGGCGACGATCAGAGCGGAATCATCGAGCGTCATCTTTCTAAGATACAGACGATCACCTTTTAAAATCTCATTTTCCATATTATCGAAAAGACTGAAAGCATCTGCGCAGCCCCGCTTTCAGCATATCATTCTCTTCTCAGCTGATAGACGGCAAATATGCCCGCCGCGGTATCGACCCGCTCGATACGGATCCTGTCTCCGAAAGACCTGTAATAATCTTCCAGCCAGCCGGTGTCATATTCCTGTTTTGCCACAAAATAGACATGCCTCTCAGGATCGAGCAGCGCTTCCTGCGCGGAATCAGCGCTGTACGCAGCCCATTTTTTCTCCTGAAGCGGGCTCTTGCAGACCCATCCGCCGCAAAGATCCCAGTTCAGCACTTTAACTTCATTATTATTAAATATTTTCTCGGAAAAATCTACTGTAGAATAGACGTCCGTAATATAGAAACCATCCTGCCTTTTTGCATCACTGCAGTATGCCAGGTATTCCTGATAAGGACGATTGACCGCTTCCCTTCTTTCATATTCCGATACCGTCATTCTGACCTGCATAAAGGAAGCATACAGCAGCCCTGCGATCAGCAGGCCGCACACCGCAGCGTACGCTGTTTTTCCTGCTTTCAACATATCAGCAGAGCTGCTCCTTGCCTGATCAGCCGGTTCTGCTCCACCCGGACTGTAAATGATCCATGCCAGCAGAACGCATTCCATAAGGCACATTGGATGCGTCAGCCGGACTACAGGGCGATGATAAAAGAACAGATAACACCACAAAAGACTCCGTCCGGCAGCAAGCATAAGGATCCCGAGAAGCAGAACGCCTTTTTCAGCCCTGTCCCTCTTTTCTGCCGCATAGACCGCCCTCACGGCAGTACAGAGAACCGCTGCTGCATAGAATAGAATACTGACCAGATTCCACGGCAGGTCCGCCCTGTCCGTCAGTTCTGCCCTGTAATCCCAAAGCGCATTTCTGATCCTGGATGCAAGGCTCTGCTCTGCGGCCAGCTCAGCTGCATGCTCTGCCGTCAGGCGGAGTGTCCCGGCGTCGATCTTCTGATCCAGGCCGAAATTGTAATTCTGCAGCAGGGCAGCCTCCTCCCCCGTTAGTCCGATGCTGTCATAAAAAGACTCATTTGTCTCATACGGAGGGATCTTCTGGAAATCATATAATTGTGTACGGGCATCAAACAGTTCCCGGAATTCCCGCCATTCCGGCGATCTGTATCCCCATGCATCCACAGCGCGCAGCAGCACGATGCCGGCAGCCAGCACTGCAGAGATCCCGAGGAAGCGCCGCAGCGCTTTTGTTATTCTCTCCCCGCTCCACACGGATCCCGTCCATAAGCGAAGCGCGAGTGCAAGCAGCAAAAACGGCATGAGAAACAGCATCATTTCGCTGCGCAGCAAATACCCCAGCCAGATCAAAAGAGCAGACGGCAGGATCGTCCCCTTAAAACTCCATCTGCCGGTCAGCAGCAGGACCGCGGCCGCAGCCGCTATCAAACCTACCGTGACGGAATACTGAACAAAAACCAGATGATACAGCATCACACCGCTGTACATCAGTACGGCGACCCCTGCCAGCAGTCCCCTGTGGGCAGCACTTTTCCTCAATTTCAGAATCTGTCTCAGGACCAATGACAGCGCTCCAAACTGACATAGCAGCAGAAATATGCCATACCATTCCACTTGATCAGCAAGCTTATAAAGAACAGAAAAAAGCAGGGACAGAGGATACAGGGATTGAATATTTCTGCTCTCCGGCATTCCTGTATATTCCCCCGACAGAATATGCTGCATCATAAAATCGTCATTCAGATCGAAGTAGTAGTCAAATCTGCCTGCCAAAACTGCAAAAAAGCCCAGCGGTACAAGGACTGCCGGGATCAGGATCTGATATGATGTGCTGTTTTTCTTATCCATATAAATTATCCGATTTTGCTGTCTATAAAACGAATCCATTCAGAGGCGACCTTCTCCGGCTGCACCTGCTGCCGGATCTGCGCCGCATTCCCGGACAGCCTGTTTGCATACTCCGGATGCTCCAACACCTGCAGCATGGCTTCTGCCAGTGCCTCGGGATCTCCGGCTGATACAAGGAGTCCTGACACGTCGTTCGTGATCAGTGTTGCCGGCCCGCCGCAAGGGCAGTCTGTTGCAACACAGGGCAGCCCCATAGCCATCGCTTCCAGCAAAGCGTTCGGCATTCCTTCATAGTCGGAACTCAGAACGAACATATAGGCATGTTCCAAAACGGACGCCACATCTTCGGAGAGTCCCATCAGAAGGATCCTATCCTCCAGCCCGCTGCCGGAGATCTCCCTTTTCAGCTGTTCCGCATAGTCTTCTTCCTGAACATCACCGTAGATGAGGACCCGGGCATCAGGGACCTTGTCCGCAATGAGCCGGAAGGCCCGGACAAGCAGCACAAAATTTTTCTGAGGTGTGATGCGGCCGACAGAAAGGATGCTCCTGCCCTCACCCGCTGCGTTTTCTGCCCTGTAACGGAAAGGCCTGTCAGTGTACTGAACCGATACGGGGTTTAAGATAATACAGGATCCATCCTGAAATGCTTTGCTGAAGAATTCTTTTGCCTGTTTTGTCTGAAACACGCAGCCCGCCGCAATATGTTCCATCAGCCATGTCGAAATACGGTACGGAGCATAATCCGTGACCGGATCATTGCGCACCGAAACAATAAGAGGGATCCCTGTTCCGGCCAGCGCTGCAGCGCTTCTGAAATTTGCTTTATTGCAAAAGGAAAGGACCACGTCCGGCCTCTCGGCCAGAACGCACTTTCTAAGGCGGGTATACCGCAGCACGATTTTGGAGATCCTGCTCTTGTTCTCATCCTCCGCCAGAAGACCGGCGTGAACCCTGCTCACAGATGGATCCAGGGCGTACTCGTCCTCTGATGTCCATTCCGTAGCGATCACCACCTGGTGTCCCATTTTTATAAACTCGCCGGAGAGTATGCTGACGACCCTCTCTGCGCCGCCTCTTCCCAGGCTGTTAATATGGATCAGGATCTTCAAATTCTGTGCCTCTCTGATTGTATTATCCGTTTCAGACTTTCCGGGATCGCGCCTTTTCCGTGAAATACTCCAGGTACCATCCGGCGAGGGCATCAATATCATACCCATTGTTGGCTATGTTCTCCCGTTGGGGAACTCTCCGCACTGTTTTTTCAGCCTTCTTATCATCTTCCATTAATGCCAGCGCTTGTTCCGCCCAGATGGCAGGATCCTCCTGTATGGAAAGAAAGCTGACAAGTCCGTCGGTAATCCTGATTTCTTCAGAGACGGCATCCGACACGATACATGGAAGGGATGAAGCCTGCGCCTCGATCAGGGATACCGGAATTCCCTCGAAAATCGAGGGAAACAGCAGTACATCCATTGCCGAGAGAAACTTAGCGACGTCCCGGCGCATACCGGTAAGGATCACTCTCCCCTCAAGCTGAAGCTCCTTTACTTGCTGTTCGATCGCTCCGCGCATCTCCCCTTCACCAACACAGATCAGTACTGCCTTTGGATCTTTTTGCGCGATCACCCGGAATACCTGCAGAAGGTAGGCATGGTTTTTTACGGGCACCAGATTTCCTACATGCCCGAATATATGCGCTCCCTGCAGCGAAAACTCTTCCCTGATATCGCTCTCCGCCGCCGGATCATAACTGAAACGCCTTATATCTATCGCATTTCTGATCACTGTAAACGGCAGTTTCCCATACATCCATTTTCCGGCCTGTTCTGAACAGGCCATACGGTCGGAGGCCGCCTGTTTCATGATGAGGCGTCCCGCATAATGGAGCGCCTTCATGGGATCATCCACACTGTGTGAATGACAGACCGTAAAAGCTCCTGCCCGCCTTGCCGAGAGCAGCTGCGGCGTGATCAGCGCGTTTGCCGTATGGCGTACTACGACAGGGTAGCGGTTCTGCCTGACAAGCTCGTTCAGGTTCCGGAGATTTCTGACCGGATGCGATGTCAGCCTCGGCAGCTCGTAGATCCTGCCTCCCAGCTCCGCGATCCGATCGCCATAATCTCCCGGCTTGCGGGCGTGCACCGCGAAATCAAACTGCACGGCCTCCCGGTCGACGTGCTCATAGAGGTTCATTATGAAATTTTCCAGGCCTCCCGGGGCCATGGCCCCGACGATATGCAGCACTCTGACCGGTTCTGTCATACTCTTTTCCTGCTTTTACCTGTTTTAACCTGCTGTGTATCTGTCTTTTACCTTTTACCAGCTTTTATCTGTAAAAGGCAGTGACCGCCTCCGCGACCTCGCTCACATTGTCCTCTGTGAGAGAATAATACATCGGAAGGCGAAGGAGCCTCTCGCTCTCTTTTGTCGTATAGACGTCCTCGCCGTGGAAGCGGCCGTAGCGCTGCCCCGCCTGGGAGGAATGAAGCGGAACATAATGGAACACCGCGAGGATCTGTTTTTCGCCCAGCGCAGCGATCAGGCGCTGCCGCTCCTCGATATCCGCCGTCTTAATGTAAAACATGTGCGCATTATGTTCGCATCCCTTCGGGATCGTCGGGAGTTCGATCTTTCCCGCATCCTGCAGGGGTTTTAACAGCTCATAATACTGGTTCCAGCGCGCAAGTCTCGTCTCGTTGATCGTATCCGCGATCTGCAGCTGCGCCCACAGATAGGCAGCGTTGAGTTCGCTCTGCAGGAATGAGGAGCCGAAGCTCACCCAGGAATACTTGTCCACCTGTCCGCGGTAGTAAAGGCTTCTGTTCGTGCCTTTCTCGCGCAGGATCTCCGCCTCCGTGATCTTCTCCGGGTCGCGGATCAGGATCGCGCCGCCCTCTCCCATGCTGTAGTTCTTGGTCTCATGGAAGCTGTAGCACCCGTAATCGCCGAAGGTCCCGAGGGCCTTGCCCTTGTACCAGGCCATGACGCCCTGGGCGGCATCCTCGATCACCATAAGGTTATGGCGCTTTGCGATGTCCATGATCGTATCCATCTCGCAGGAGACGCCCGCGTAGTGGACGACCGCGATCGCCTTTGTTTTTTCCGTGATGGCGTCCTCGATCTTCGTCTCATCGATGTTCATCGTATCCGGGCGGATATCGACGAAGACAGGCACTGCTCCCCTTAAGACGAAAGCATTTGCCGTAGAGACAAAGGTATAGGAGGGCATGATCACTTCATCGCCCGGTTCCACGGCGCTCAGGTGGGAGGCCATTTCCAGCGCATCTGTTCCTGAGGTCGTCAGGAGGCAGGACGCCGTTCCTGTCTTTGCCTCGAACCATTCCTTGCACTTTTTTGTGAAAGGTCCGTCGCCGCTGATCTTATGGTTGACCTCTACGGCTTCCCGCAGCATGTCCATTTCTGTTCCCGCATAGGGAGGGATATTAAAAGGTATTCTGTACATTTTCTGACTCACTTATAGATCACGTAGGTGCCCGCCCGGGCAGCTATGGTGTAATGGTTATCCGCAAGGAATTTCTCCAGGATCTCCAGCTTTCCGGCCGACGATTCGGACTGCGCGCTCTCTTCGCTGTGAAGGATCACGAGCGGCAGATTGCTTCCCTGCAGGTTCTGTGAAATTTTCTCCAGTTCCCTTCGGAAGTCTTCCTCCGGGTAGCTGTCCAAGTCCGGCCAGGTGGTATCGATCGCCGGGGGGATCTCCATCAGATAATGGATCCCTGGCGCATTGCCGAAGACCAGCGCCGTCCTGCCTTCCGTTCCCGTCTCCTCCAGCTTTGCATACAGGTCCGTCAGTTCCCCGGCGTTTGCCTCGGTGGTCCGCATGCCCTTTGCTATCGGCAGTGACGATAATACTGCTGTCCTGCGCGTTCCGTCAACTCCGTCGCGGAATGCGAAGCGGATGTGGAACAGGCTGCCCTGCAGTACCAGCATGACCAGGACAAAAGCTGTCATGCCGAACAGGCTCTTTAAAACACTGCCGCGCAGTGTCCTTCCGGGAGTGTTCTGCACCGGCTCAGCCTCATTCGATGATCCTTCCTTCCCGAACAGCCGCTGCGCGATCCCCGATCTTTTCAAGGCCTTTTGTAAAAACAGCAGCACATACGGGGCGATCAGGAACAGGCAGTTGAGGACCGGAAACGTATAGTTGTTGGAACCAAGCGGCAGGACCAGAATGAGCACCACCGCCAGCGCCGCGTAAAAACGCTCGGTCCTGCTCATATCCAAAGGTCCGGCAAGACCTGCTGCCCCCAGCAGCAAAGCCAGCAGCAGGAACTGCATTCCCCAGGAAAACATGCACCAGTAATCCTGGTAGTTCACGGTAAACATGCCTCTCCCGTACAGGAGCCTTGCCAGCACGGCGAGACACAGGATATAGACCGGGATCCTGAAACGCCATAAAGCCCCGGGGAGCGGGACCGCAAACAGCAGGACCGAGGCCGCTGCCGCCGCGAGCATGATCAGCGACCATTTTCCCGCAGCCAGATATGCGCTCGCCACAGAGGCGAGCATACCGCCCAGTGTATAGGACTCAACGCCGCCTGCAGTGGAGAACAGCGCCGGGATCATCTTAAAATAGGCTGTCGGTCCATAGAGCACGGCGGACCAGAGCACCGGAACGGCAAATCCGAGTAGGTATCCCAGGATACACCAGCCTGTTCTTTCGAGTATTTTTTTTAAAAGCTGTCCGGAGTTTCCCTCGATCCAGGTGTAAAACCATACCGCCAGGATGAGCGCAGCCTCCGCCAGATTGGAAAGGCGCACCCCGACGTTCATTCCAAGGCAGATGCCTGCCAGGATCAGGAAGAGCGTCTCCCGTTTCCCCTGCCCCTTTTCGGCACTTTCGGCGAATCCGAGCAAACACAGGCATCCGACTGTCAGCAGAAAATAGGTCAGGTAGTTATACAGGATCGCCGCCGGGCACCAGCACAGCGCGATCGCGATCCACTCCCCCAAAAAGACCGCTCCGGCAGAGAATCGCCTTTTCAGCACATAATATACCATCAGGGCCGTCAGGC
>JAFTFD010000370.1 GCA_017449745.1 Lachnospiraceae bacterium | reverse complement strand
TGCTGTGTAGCTATTCCGGAGAAATGCCTTCCCGGTCCTGAAATCAGTTCGTCGTAAATATGTATTCCGCTTCCCCGTAAAAGCCATTATTTTCTGCACTTTCCGGCAGCCAGACCGCAAGGAAGGAATAGATCTGCCCCTTATCCAGTTCCACATAATAAGGGGGTGTAAATACGTTTGGATCCTCTTCTTCAGGTGCTTCCATCTGGTCATCAGAAGCTCCTGCAGCTTCTTCCTCCGGAACGATTTTACCGACGTCATTGAAGCTATAGACCGCGACCGTTATTTCATCCGGCTGGATATTGCATCCCAGCGTGTAGGGAACCTTTACGCCCCTCACGCGCAGCGGTTTCATCTGCAGAACTTCTTCGTCCAGCGGGTGTATACCTTCCAGAGTCACGGCACCCATACTCTCCTCTTCTGTCTGCGCGTCTACCCCACTCGCATTTCCGTCCTGCAGGCTCCCGGCCGCGTCTGCCGGATACAGCCTGTACGAGGAAGCTTCCACCGTGATCCCGTTTAGCATATCATTGGCGGGATCCACCAGTGTAATCGCGGGGGGCTCAAGCTCTTCCTGCGTATCCACCGCTCCAGGTCTGCGGAATATGTGCCACTCCTCTTCGATCAGGACATAGACCTTGCCGTCCCTGGACGGAACCATCGTAAATCCGGCGCCGAAATTTGATTCTCTGTCTCTCCCCGGGATCTCGTCCGAACCTACGCTGGTCAGAACTGTCGTGCTCTCCCCAGCCGGCTCCGCATCTGAAGTTTCCCCGCTGTCCATATACAGAAGACCGTCCAGAAGGATCATACCAATGTCATCTTCTCCAAGAGTATAGACGGGATCGCCTGCACCTGCAGCTTCTGAGGATACATCTTCTCCGGAAGCGGAGATCTCCCCCTCAGCGTCTGCTCCTTCAGCGTCTGTTTCGTGAACAGCGTCTGCTCCTTCAGCGTCTGTTTCGTGAACAGCGTCTGCTCCTTCAGCGTCTGTTTCGTGAACAGCTTCTCCCTCCTGGCTACTATCCGCTGTCTCTGTCATTCCATTTTCCGTGTCCTTCGAATCCTCTGCTGCAGCTGATTCTGCAGTTGATGCTGTAGTTGGTTCCGCAGGCACGGTACCTGCTCCGCTATCCTGTTTATTTCCGCCGCAGCCCGGCAATAGCAGGACAACAGACAGGGCAGCTATCACTATACTGAATTGAACCCCTGAATTTCTTTTTTTCACTGTCAAAATCATCTCTCCTTAAAGCCGGAAACACTGTAACTACAGATAATTTTACCATCACTGTTCCGGTATAAGCAATATATCCAGAAAATCAAAAAAGCTTGTAATCTCAACGTTTGTGTTGATTTTACAAGCTTTTCCTAGTGGAGATGGTGGGATTCGAACCCATGACCCCCAGATTGCGAACCTGGTGCTCTCCCAGCTGAGCTACACCCCCAACGAAGGATATTATAGAACTTTCTTTTTATTTGTGCAATGAAAAATTCCGCGTTTAAAATAATTACAATTTTCTGATCGTTTCATCCATGTTCATTCCCATATCACATGATCTTTTTGGGAACCTATTCTAAAATGCAGCTTTACATAACAATCTGAGGCTTGCTTGATTTGTTATACATTTTAAGATCGCCGATTTGTATATCATTCTGAGGCTTGCCTGATTTGTAATACATTTTAAGGTCACCGATTTGTATATCATTTTGAGGCACTCTTGATTTGTTATACATTTCAAGGTCTCCGATTTGTATATCATTTTGAGCCACTCTTGATTTGTTATACATTTCAAGGTCGCCGCTGTGTATAACAATCTGGGACTTGCCTGATTTGTTATACACTTCAAGGTCGCCAATTTGTATATCATTTTGAGCCACTCTTGATTTGTTATACATTTTAAGATCGCCGCTGTGTATAACAATCTGAGGCTTGCCTGATTTGTTATACACTTCAAGGTCGCCGATTTGTATATCATTTTGAGGCTTGCCTGATTTGTTATGCATTTCAAGGTCGCCGATTTGTATATCATGGGCAGTTGCAAAAACCTGCTCCGTTAACTGTTAACTGCCCTACACCATCTCTGCCTTCATCAGATCACCCGGAAACTCATCCACTTCCCCTTCAGGTAGCGAAGCAGGAAGAAGGCAGCCCTTACCGTCCAGTCCGCAAACATTCCGATCCACGTCCCATACACGCCCATGTTGAATTTAACGGCAAGAATATAGGAGAAAACGATCCTGACGAGGAACATGCTAAGGACCGATACCGTCATGGGATACCTGACATCTCCTGCTGCCCGGAGCGTCGCAGGGAGCGCAAAAGCTCCCGGCCAGATAAAGATGGATACGAGCATGTGCGAGCAGACGATGAGCCTTGTGAGCTGCGTCGTCTCCGCCGAGAGGCCGTAAATATACAGGATCCCCGGCAGCAGCAGATACATGATCGCGCACCAGACTGCCATTCCCAGATAGGCAAAACTCATGAGCTTGCGTGTGTAGTATTTTGCCTGGGGGTAGTCGCCGGCGCCGACTGCCTGCGCCACGACGGTCATCATGGCCATGGACATGACATTGCCCGGTATGATCTGAATCTGCACGATGGAGCCTGCGACGGCGTTCGACGTGATCGCGATCGTTCCAAAGGTAGAGATGACCGAGAGGAGGATGATCTTTCCGATTTGGAACATACTGTTCTCGAACCCGCTCGGGATCCCGATCGTAAGGATCCTTTTGACCATACGCCAGTCAAAGCGGTGTTTCCAGGAGCGGTCGATCGTGAGCGGATTGGTCGGGCGCAGCAGCAGGACGAGCATCAGAATGCCTCCGAAAGCTCTTGAGAGGAGCGTCGGCACCGCCACGCCGGAGATCCCTGCATGCAGCACGAAGACGCCGATGGCGTTTCCAATAATGTTCAGGATCCCCATCAGCAGCGCGTCCAGTGTGATCAGCTTCGTATTTCCCGTCGCTCGGAAGATCGCCGCGGTGGAATTATACATGGCCATGAACGGGACGGACAGGTTGACGATGTTCAGGTATGTTTTTGCGTTGGCGTACACTTCCGGCGTGATGCTGCCGAAAACGACATTCAGGATAAATCCCTGGATGAGATAGATGACGAGCATGACGATGACGCCCAGAGAGATGTTGCTCCAGACCAGCTCCGTGGCCGATTTCTGCGCGGCTTTCGGATTCCTGCTGCCGATATACTGTCCTGCCACCACTGCTCCGCCGTTGGACATCGCGCTGAAGAGCATCAGGATCAGGGCAAAAATATTGTCGACCAGCGAAACGCCGGAGACGGCCGACTCCCCTACGCTGGCGACCATGATGGAATCCGCCAGGCCGACAGAGAAGTTCAGGATCAGCTCCGCGATCATGGGCAGGATCAGAATGAACAGGGCTTTGTTGTCAAACAGAAGGTGATTGTGGGGTTTTTTGAAGATATCGCGCATCTTCGCTGCCTTTCTCTATTCTGCAAAACGGATAGTATGTTGCAAAGTATATCTCATAGTTGCAAAGTATATCTCATACGTTGATGAGGGCTCACATCAATAGCAGATATTATGAAACTTTCACTAAAATATCTCAAGTACATGATTCATAAAACAGGACTTATCGAAGTTCTCTTTTAGTGTTATTATAGTGCATGGTCTGCATTAGGGCAGATCAATACGATTTCGGCAGATCAGATGACTTTATTTTATGCATCTGTGAACGGACATGCATTGTCTGTTACATTGTCTGTCAGATTGTCTGTTACATTATCTGTCAGATTGTCTGTCGAATGTCCTATGACAAATAATTACGGAAAGGTACCTGCAAAATATGATCTGTAACACCATTCTCGACGCCGTCGGTTCCACTCCTTTGGTACGCCTGAACAGAATGCACGAACCCGGCAGCGCTGAAATTCTCGTAAAAGCCGAGTTTCTGAACGTCGGCGGCTCCATCAAGACCCGCACCGCCCTGAACATGATCGAGGACGCTGAAATGACGGGGCGGATCCGTCCCGGAGAGACGATCATCGTCGAGCCCACCAGCGGCAACCAGGGGATCGGTCTTGCCCTTGTCGGCGCCGTAAAAGGCTACAAAACGATCATCATCATGCCGGATTCCGTCAGTGAGGAGCGGCGCAAGCTTGTCCGCCACTACGGCGCGGAGGTCCTGCTGATCCACGACGCCGGAGATATCGGCAAGTGCATCGAGGAATGCCTGCAGACGGCGCTGCGCATGAAGGCCAAAGATCCGAAGGTCTTTGTTCCGCAGCAGTTTGAAAATCCGGCGAATACGATGGCACAGCGCCAGTACACGGCCGCCGAGATCCTGAAGCAGGTCGATGGTCCCATTGACGGTTTCTGCAGCGGAATCGGAACAGGCGGCACCCTCACCGGGATCGGCGAGGTTTTAAAAGATGCCAATCCTGACATCGAGATCTGGGCGGTTGAGCCCGAACATGCGGCGATCCTGGCCGGCGGTACGATCGGCACACACATGCAGATGGGCATCGGCGACGGCATTATTCCGGAGATCCTGAACAGGGATATCTACGATGAGATCTATGTCGTGACGGATGAGGAAGCCATTGAGACCTCCAAGCGCCTCGCAAGAGAGGAAGGTCTGTTGTGCGGTATCTCCAGCGGTACCAATGTAGCAGCCGCTCTGAAACTTGCCAGGAAACTGGGCGAGGGAAAAACCGTCGTCACGGTCCTGCCCGACACAGGCGAGCGCTATTTCTCTACAACTCTCTTTTCTGAGTAAACCAGGCCGCACAACAGGAAATTGGTAAGGCGTAATCCAAGCCGCGCAACAGCAAATCGGTGAGGTGTAATCCAGGCCGCACAACAGAAAATCGGTGAAGCGTAATCCAGGCCGCGCTGCGGCAAATCGCTGAGGAGTAACCCCGGTCGTGCGCGGCAGATCTTTAGATTTTTGAACACAGGCTTATAAAAACAGGACATGGAAGCAGTTTGTACTGCCGCCATGTCCTCTTTTATTTTTGGAAAGAACAATATTTCCTTACTGTTTTAGAATGACCAATTATTTGGGAATGATCCAGATATCCTTATCTACGGTCACGCCCTCGCCGAGCCCGTCCACTTTTCCGGTGTACGTGTACTGCCAGAATTCAAAATGATACGGCGACTGGGGATAGCTCCAGAAATCCGCGTACCAGATCGAGTACTCGTTGAGCTCCGACATCTTCAGCACATAAGCCTGCCAATACGCATTGCAATAGACAGCGGGCTTATATCCTTCCCTTGCGATCCTGTCACAGAATGCCCTGCAGTTCGATGTAAACTGTGAGCCCGATACGTCGTTTGTCCGGGCGTTGTCTTTTCCGATCGTCTCCGGGTCATACACGATCGGCAGCTGCAGCAGCTTGTCCGTGGAAATATTGTGCGCCGCCGCATAGTCCCTGAGTGCTTTGAGCACAAATTCCGCCTCCTGGACCGCTTCCTGCTGGTTCACAGCCTGAGAGAAAAAATAGACTCCCACGTCGAGTCCGTTCTCTATAGCACCTTCCATATTTTTTTCAAAATACTGGTCGATATTGAGACCGCCCTCCGTATACCCGCGGTAGCCGATCTGAATAAAGGTAAAACGGATGCCGTCCTGAGCCACTTTCTCCCAGTCGATGTCCCCGCAATGACTGGAGACGTCGATGCCCTGTACGCAGGTGTATTTGTCATCCTTATAAGAAGCCGTGACATCGCCTACACCGTCGCCGATCTTGGAAAAGCCCGAGCGCTTGTAATCATTTACATAGGCCAGCGGATCCAGGTTCGACTGAAACAGGTTTCCGGCGGCGTCGTGGTACTCATAGGTCCCCTCTCCCGCCATGCCGGCAGCATACCACTCCTGGATCTTCTCCCAGCCGCTCTGGGCTGCGGATTCGATCACATCCTGCTCTGGCAGCTGCAGTGACTCGGAAGTCTCTTCGTCCTCAAGGCTCGCCACATCCGACTTGCCGCATCCCGCCAGCATCAGCAAGATGAGCAGCAGAGCTGGTAGAACCGCTTTGCATGTCCTCCTTCTGTTTTCAGAGATCCCGTATTTTTTCATCCTATATACTATACCCCCTGTCGAAGCGTAAGCTTCAGGGACCTTTATACCTTTCCTGAGAATACCATCTCCTCATACTGGCGGGTGTAAAGCTCGTAATAATAGCCATGCGCCTTGAGGAGCTCTTCATGTTTTCCTCTCTCTATGATCTTTCCGTCGCGCACGACGAGGATCACATCCGCGCCGACGATCGTAGACAGACGGTGCGCGATCACAAAGCTTGTGCGGCCTTTGATCACGACCGAGATCGCGTCCTGGATAGCGCGCTCAGTTACAGTATCTATGGATGAGGTTGCTTCGTCAAGGACCAAGATCCTGGGATCCGCAAGGATCGCCCTTGCAAAGGACAGAAGCTGCTTTTCTCCTGTCGAGAGCATATCACCGCCCTCTCCCACTTCGGAATCAAGGCCCTTCTCCATGCGCTTTACGATCCCGTCCGCGGAGACGAGTTTCAAGGCCTCCCAGATCTCCTCGTCGCCGGCATCCGGCTTGCCGTACTGCAGGTTTTCGCGGACCGTTCCGGAAAACAGATGCGGCGTCTGCAGAACATATCCAATATTGGAGTGGAGCCACAGCTGGGAGCGCTCCCTGGCACTCCTGCCATCGATCAGCACGTCTCCCATGGTCGGTTCAAAGAAACGGCAGACCAGGTTAACCAGCGTCGACTTTCCGGCGCCGGTCTCTCCCACGATCGCGACATTCGTGCCATGGGGCACGTTCAGGTTAAAGTGCTCCAGCACATACTCGTTCCCGTCCGGATACATAAAGGAGACATCTTTGAATTCCACGTCTCCGTGCAGTTCTTCCCAGTTCTCTTTTTTAGGATGGAACGTATCGCCGTATTTTTCAATGACTTCGGGCGTATCTGCCACGTCGGACTCCGTCTCCATGAGGCGCGAGAACCTCTCGATGTTGACCTGGATCGCGATGATCCCGGAAAAGGTTCCGATGATATTCTGGATCGGCTCCATCATACCGAGCGCATAGGACATAAAGACCGAGAGCGTGCCGATCTGGATGACGTTCTCCATCGTGAGCTTTCCGCCGCGCCAGAGCACGATCGCAAGGGCAAAGGCGCTCATCATGGTCACTGTAGCGGAAAACAGGGCGCTATAACGGACAGCATGGACGCTGGTCTTTCTCATATCCTCTGTATCGCGCTCAAAATCCTCCTGGATCCTGTCTTCGACGACCAGGGTCTTCACAGCCCTGGCGCCGGTGATCCCCTCGTTGAAATTGCCTGTGATCTTCGAGTTCGTCTCGCGGATCCTGCGGTTTAAAACGATCAGTTTTTTCTGGAAGAAAATGATCAGGATGACCGCCACCGGAACCAGCGCCAGCACGTAAAGGGCAAGCCGCAGGTTCATCATGACCATGACAGCCAGGACTCCCAGGATATAGGAGCCGCTCCAGACGAGATCCATCATGCGCCAGGCGATCAGCTCTCCTATTTTTCCCGTATCGCTCATGACCCTGGCGTGAACGTACCCGACATTGTTCTGGTTAAAATAGGAGAAGGAAAGCGTCTGCAGATGGTTGAAGGCCGCGTTTCGAAGGTCGCGGTCAATGTTCATCTCCACCTTTCCTCCGTAGTAGACGCTGATATAGTTATCCGCGACCTGGACCGCCAGAACGACCATATAGAGCAGAACGAACGGAAGGATCCCCTGCAGTGTTTTCCCCGCCACAAAGTGGTCCAGAGCGTAGCGGTTGAACAAAGGGTAAATAGAGTCGATCGCGGAGCTCAGGATACCGAGCAGCACCATTCGGATGATGATCTTTTTATAAGGCTTCGCGTAGGGCAGGATCTTGGGAACCCCGAACCACGGAAGCGAAACATTCTTGTTTTCTTCGTTATTCATTTCAGAATCCAATCTATATTTGAATAGCAATTAAAAACGGCGGCTGATTTTCAATTTTTGCAACCTTTAAGGGAACGCAGATCACCCGTTTGTCTGCAGGTCATAGATCTTCCTGTAGATACCGCCGTTCTTAAGTAGTTCCTCGTGGGTCCCCTGCTCGCTGATGCGGCCGCGGTCCAGGACGATAATATTGTCGGCGTTCATGAGAGTCGTGATCCTGTGAGCGATGAGGATCACCGTGGAGCCGTCAGTCCCCTCTTTCAGGGCATGCCTGATCTTGGCGTCCGTCTCGGCATCCACTGCCGAAAGCGAATCGTCAAAGACCATGATCGGGGGCTTGCGGATGAGCATCTGGGCGATCGCAGTGCGCTGTTTCTGACCGCCGGACAATGTGACGCCGCGCTCGCCGACAAACGTCGCGTATCCTTCTGAGAAGCTCTGGATCGTATCATCGAGGCTTGCGATCCTGGCTGCCTGCCGGATCTGTCCCATATCCGCGCCTTTTCGCGCGATCCTGATGTTTTCCGCGAGAGTCCTGGAGAACAGGAAGGGCTCCTGTAATACCATTCCGACATTTTCGCGCAGCCATGACGCCTTGATATCGGCGATATCCACGCCGCCAAGCGTGATCCTGCCGCCGTCCTCCGGCAGCTGGTACAGGCGATCTAACAGATACATAAGAGTCGACTTGCCTGATCCCGTGCCGCCCAGGATTCCGACCGTTGATCCGGCCTTGATCGTAAAGGAGACGTCATCAAGGACCTTCTGCGTCCCGTTCTCATAGGTATAGCTCACATGGTCAAAGACAATGTCCCCGCCGCCCGGCTGGCCCATCGGCGGCTCGACCGCGTTCGGCTTATCCTCTTCCACTTTGGAATTCATGATGTAGCGGATACGGTCGATGGAGATGCCCGCCTTACTCATTTCCGAGATGACGCGGCCCAGCATACGCACAGGCCAGGTCAGCATCGCATTATAGGACACAAAGGCAATATAATCCCCCGCCGTCATGCTGCCGCGCACGCAAAATACGGCGCCGAAGATCGTCACCAGCATGATCTGAAGACCAGAGAACAGATCAGACGTCGCCCAGAATCCGGAGAGCAGCTGCATCAGCCTCACCCACATAGCTGTATATTTTTTGTTCTGCTCCTCGAAACGGGTGCGCTCATACATCTCCCGCCCGAACGCGCGCACGACGCGGACTCCGGTCAGGTTCTCCTGTGCGATCGCAGAGAGCTTACCTTCCTGCACATCGGCATTTTCGAAGGCGTCCCCGATCTTATTGTGGAAGAACAGGGAATACAGCACGATCACCGGCAGAAATGCCGCTGCGATCAGCGTAAGTCCCGGATGGATCCCCATCATGAAATACAGGGCGAGGACCAGCAGGATCCCCACACGGAACAGACTGGTCAGCTGTTCCGAGAGGAAGCGCTTGACCTGCTCCACGTCGGACGTGCAGCGTTGGATGATATCTCCCGTGTGGTTTTCCGCATGCCAGGTAAAGGGCAGGTGCATGATATGGGAGAACAGCTCATCGCGCATATTTTTAAGCAGGCGCTCCGCACCTCTTGCATTGAAATACTGAAAGAGAAAGCGCGAAGCCGCGCCGCACAGTGCCACAGCAATCACGATCGCCGATACCACAGGCAGATGGGATTTCAGATACTGTGCTCCGCCGGCAGCATCTATGATCGCCTGCATTACGCCCGGAAGCTTCGATCCCTCGTCCCCGATGATCGAGTCGACCGTAAAGCCGATGATCTTCGGATTGATCAGGTCAAAAAGGGAGACCATGCACGCGAATATAATAGCCAGCACAAAATACCGGATACAGCCCTTCAAAAAGAACAGCACCATATCCATTCTGGTCTTAAACTGTAAATTCTTATCCATAATGATCACTTGTCCCACAGCCTTCCTACAGGCTCTCTTCAATTCTGGAAATAAGGTCCGATGCGATCCTGCAGCGCTTGGGCAGCGTCTTGCTGTCCGAGAGATCCCCTTCCAGTTCTATATCAAATAGGAGATCCTGGATCTCGAGGAGACCATCCTCATCCAGAACTTCCAGCTCTTCCCTGTTCTTTTTCAGTTCCTTTTCAAGAAATTCCAGGTCTTCTTCTGTAAATCGAAACATTGTTATCTCCTTTATGGAATGATGCTAAGGTCAAAAGGCAGAAAAGTATGCCGTGCTCGCACGAGCGGACTTTTCTATCTTTTGGCCGCCCGACATGAGCAAGGAGCAATTTGCGTGTATTTACAGGCAAATTTGCGGAT
>JAFTFD010000369.1 GCA_017449745.1 Lachnospiraceae bacterium | reverse complement strand
TTCTATTGCCTTGAGCCACCTATTGTCTCCAGCAAAAGCGTCATTGATCCTGGCTTTTTTCTCAGTGACTTTGATGCTTTATGGACATGTGCAGCAACTTTGCCGTAAAAGTCATAGAAGGCGGCAATCACTGCCAGTTTGGCAGTTACGGTTTCCAGAAAGGCGATGGGACCGCTTCAATTTCGCCTCAACAGCAATGGCTTCAAGCCACCCAGTTCATCGCTGATCAGTTTGGTAATGATTAAATTACCGGGAATTATTATGTAAAAAACAGGGAATGAAAGTGCTGAAACAGAGAATCAGCATGTTCTGGAAAGCTATAAAACTTGAATTAAGCGGTTTTAAAGATTATTATTGTAGTTGCTGTGATAATTAAATTATTCACAGACGACGCAATCTGAAGGAGGAGTTAAAATGGCTGCTAAAAAAGCAACTGAAGAAACTGCTGAAAAGAAAACAGCGGAAAAGACAACCGCGGAAAAGAAAACTGCAGTGAAGAAAACTGCGGAAAAGAAGACAGCAGAAAAGAAAACGACCGAAAAGAAGACTGCCGTGAAAAAAATGACTAAAACAACAAAAACTGTTACGGATAAAAAGACTGTTAAGAAGGAAGCTGTGGAAGCTGCGGCTGATGAGATCATCGCTGCTGCCAATCAGCAGGTGATGACCCAGGAACCTGAATCACCGCGACGAAGCATTGCCTTTATCGGATCGGAATGTTATCCGTTTGTAAAGACCGGCGGACTTGGAGACGTCATGTACGCTCTTCCCAAGGCGCTTACCAGAAGAAACTGTGATGTAAAGGTCATCCTTCCAAGATACAAATGTATCCCGCAGCAGTATCAGGATAAAATGGTTTACCGGGGAAGCTTCTATATGGATCTGACAAGTGACGGCAAACAGTACTATGTCGGCATCATGGAATATGTCTGGGATGGAGTTGTCTATGACTTCATCGATAACGAAGAATTCTTTGGCGGAGATAAGCCATATACCAATCTGATCGATGATATCCCGAAATACTGCTATTTCAGCAAGGCAGCTCTGGCTGCGCTCAACTACATGAACTGGCAACCGAATATCATCCACTGCCATGACTGGCAGGCGGCTCTGGTACCGGTATATCTGCGGACGTTCTTCCAGAATACTTCCATCGGTAACGCAAAAACCATGATCACCATTCATAACCTGCGCTTCCAGGGTATTTACAATATCAAGACCATCAAGTATTGGACGAATCTGCCGGATTATGTTTTCAACACGGATGCCTTGACTCAGAACTGGCTTGATGCCAATATGCTCAAGGGGGGATTAACCTATTCCAATATGATCACAACAGTCTCCAATACCTATGCCGGAGAGATCCAGACCTCCGAGTATGGTGAAGGACTAGAAGCTCATCTGCGCTATCACTCAGGAAAACTGCGCGGCATCGTCAACGGTATCGACTATGATATCTGGGATCCGTCAAAAGACAGCGACATCGTTGCGAACTACAGCATCGAGGATGCAATCGCCAAAAAGAGAGAAAATAAGATTGCCCTGCAGAAGGAACTCGGCCTGGAAGAAAACGGAGATAAGTTTGTCATCGGATTGATTTCCCGACTGACAAACCAGAAAGGTCTGGATCTGGTGAATACCTGTATTCCGCAGATCATGGATCCACATACACAGGTCGTCGTTCTGGGCACAGGGGATGCCGAATATGAAAATTCCTTCCGCTACTATGAGAATCATTACAAGGGACAGTTTGCGGGCTGTATCCAGTATGATGAAGCGAGAAGCCACCGCATCTATGCCGGATGTGATGTGCTGTTAGTACCTTCACGGTTTGAACCGTGCGGCCTGACCCAGCTGATCGCCATGCATTACGGAACGGTTCCGATCGTCAGAGAGACCGGCGGTCTTAAGGACACCGTGGAACCTTACAACATGTATGCTGACTGGGGCAATGGATTCACGTTTGACAGATATGAGTCAGGACTGTTATACGATGCAATCAACCGCGCCAAGACACTGTACTTTGAAAACCGCTATTACTGGGATGAAATGGTTCAGCGCGATATGGCCAAGAATGTTTCCTGGGATAACTCAGCGAAGCAGTACAAGGATCTGTATCTGGAACTGACAGCCTGGTAAGATTCAAAAAAGAATAATTTAATCACTAATAAAAGAAAGCCCGTTCGGATGATATGTACCCTCTTTACTGGACAACCAGTAAGGAGGGTACATATCAAAAACGATTTCTCATTTTTCACATGCCCTTTTACGCAATATGAGCAAACATCGTCCGGATCATCCGCGGTATCCCGTACCGCTGGATTCCTTGATGAGCAGCTGCGCCGGCATAATGATGTTCTTCGGCTTTGCCTTTTTCTGGATCATGTCAAACAGAAGATTTACCGTTTCCTCCGCCATCTGCTCCACAGGCTGCCGGACCGTCGTAAGCTTCGGGATGTAATATTCCCCTTCCTCGATCCCGTCGAAACCGACAACGGAAACATCCAGCGGGATCCTTTTGCCTCTTTCCACTACCGCGCGGCAGACACCGAAGGCCAGAACGTCCGAAATACAGAAGAACGCGGTGATCTCGGGATGCGCCGAAAGAAGGCTGCGGGCGGCCTTGTATCCGTTCGGCCTGGTATAATGCTCGGTCCCGTCGTTCACTTCGTAGACAAGTTCTTCCCGGTAAGGGATCCCGTGGGCTTCCAGCGCCTTCCGGTATCCCCGGAAACGGAGCTGTCCCACCGAAGGGACATGGAGTGCATCTGTTACGATGGCAATATTCCGGTGCCCCTGCTGGATCAGGTAATCTACGGCTTCCCTGGATGCTTCCACATCATCGACCGCGATATTGGCGATCAGATCATCGTCATTCGTGTTCTCGTTAACATTACCGATCGTACTGAAGATGTACGGAACGCCCAGCTTCTTCAGGGCTTCTCCGTCATGGGTGAAATTCCCGCCCAGGAAAATGATCCCCTTAAGGCGTCTTTCCCGGACGAGGGAATAGGCGACCGCGACCTCATCCTCGTTGGCGGATACATGCCGGAGGATCACGGAATATTCTCTCTTCTCCGTCTCCATCTCCATGATCCGGATCATTTCGGAAAAGAATGGATTGCTGATCCCCTTTACAAGAAGCGCCAGGGAATTGGATTCACTGCGCTTTAAATATCTGGCGGAATCATTCGGAACAAAGCCCGTTTCCCTGATGACCTTCATAATCATCTCCCGGGTCTGCGGATTGATATCCGGATGATTGTTCAGTGCCCGCGATACTGTGGAAACACCGACACCGCACTGTTTTGCTATATCCTTGATCGTCACCGACATCGTTTATCAAAGCCTCCCATAAGTCTTCGCCAAGATGCGCATCTGCCCGGCCAGTTCCTCCGTCAGGGAGCCGCGGTCCATCCTCCACTCCCAGTTTCCGCCCAGGGTGGAAGGCGTATTGATGCGGGCTTCATCTCCCAGCTTCAGGTAATCCTGCATGGGAATGATCGCCGTATCCGCTACGGACACAAAGGCCGCACGGATGAAATCCCAGGATACATTCCTTTCGTCGGTGATTCCGATGTAGCGTTTTGCAAAGAGCCGGTCTGTTTCATTTACATTCTCATACCAGCCCTTCACGGTCTCATTGTCATGGGTCCCCGTATAGACCACGCAGTTGCGCTGGTAATTATGCGGCAGGTAATCGATCTCCTCTCTGGAATCAAAGGCGAACTGCAGCACCTTCATGCCGGGATACCCGGTCTTTTTCACCAGCTCGATCACGGATTCTGTCATATATCCGAGATCCTCGGCAATGATCTTCCGTTCTCCCAGTGCCTCCCGGATCTTTACAAAAAGATCATAGCCGGGGCCCTTTTCCCATCTTCCCAATTCTGCCGTCGTATGGCCGTAGGGAATGGCGTAATATTCATCAAAGCCCCGGAAATGGTCGATCCGCAGAACGTCATAGAGCCGGAAGCAGTATTCGATCCTTCTGATCCACCACTCATACCCGGTCTTCTTATGGTAGTCCCAGCGATAGATCGGGTTCCCCCACAGCTGGCCTGTCGCGGAAAAACCATCCGGCGGGCAGCCCGCGACCTTTGTGGGAAATCCTTTTTCATCCAGGCAGAAAAGTTCCGGATGACTCCAGGTATCCGCCGAATCAAAGGCAACATAGATCGGGATATCCCCGATGATTTTGATGCCTTTGCCGTTGGCATAGTTTTTCAGTTCCTTCCAGTGACGCACAAAAAGAAACTGCAGGAACTCATAGAAACGGATCTCATCCGCCAGTTCCCCTGTATATCGCTCCATGGCTTCGGGCTTTCGAAGACGGATGTCCTCGTCCCATTCCATGAAGCTGACGGAGCCGAAATGATCCTTGACCGCACAGTAGAGTGCATAATCCGAAAGCCATTCTCCGTTCTCCCGAAGGAAAGCGGCAAAAGCCTCCCTGTCTGCGTCATACGCTCCGCCGCGCCATACAGGAAGCGGCTCCAGAGCAAAAGGACTGTTATGATACGCCTTCCGAAGAAGCGGATATCTCGCCGCATACACCTTGTCATAGTCGATATACCGGTCGTTGTCTCCGAAGTCCCCGGCATCAGCTTCTTCTTTCGTAATGTATCCGGCTGCGATCAGTTTCTCCGGATCGATAAAATACGGATTGCCGGCAAAGGTGGAGAAAGACTGGTACGGAGAATCTCCGTACCCGGTCTGTCCGAGGGGCAGGATCTGCCAGTAGGTCTGTCCGGCCTCTGCCAGGAAATCCACGAATTCATATGCCTCTTTTGAAAAGCTACCGATCCCGTACGCTGAAGGAAGGGATGTTACGGGAAGCAGTACGCCGCATTTACGTTCCATTTCGACTCCAATCTTACAATAGATCAGCCCTTGACTGCGCCTGCCACGACGCCTTCGATGATGTGCTTCTGGCAGACCAGGTACAGGACGATGACCGGAATGATAGTGATGACGATACACGCCATCATGGGTCCCATCTGGACGCTTCCGTAACTTCCGCGGAAATACTGGATGTCCATAGGGATCGTACGATATTTCTTGATATCCAGGACCAGGGTCGGCAGCAGATAGTCGTTCCATACCCACATGGTCTCCAGAATGGCGGTGGAAATCGTCGTGGGCTTGGTGATCGGCATGACGATCCTGAAGAAGATCTGCAGAGGGCTGCAGCCATCGATCATGGCCGCCTCTTCGATCTCCAGGGGCATGGACTTCATGAAACCGGTGAACATGAACACCGCAAGACCCGCACCGAATCCAAGATAGATCACACAGATATTATAAGGAGTATTCAGTTTCAGTGTATCCGCCGTTTTGGAAAGCGTGAACATGACCATCTGGAAAGGGACGACCATGGAGAACACACATAAATAGTAAACGGCGCTTGAAAACTTTGATGTCACCCGGGAGATGTACCATGCGCACATGGAGCAGCACAGGATGATCAGTGCAACACTGGAGACTGTAATAAAAAGACTGTACCAGAAGGAGGACATAAAGTCCATCTTTGTTACGCCGTATATAAAATTCTGGAATCCGTTGAACGCGTTCCCTATGGGCAGCTCAAAGATCCGGTTCGTACTGATTGCGGATTCGACCTTCAGGGAATTGAATACGATCAAAAGGATTGGGTACATCCAGATCACGCAGACGATCGACAGGATGACCGTGATTACAGAGTTGATGCTCTGCTGTTTTCTTCTTACGCTCTCTTCTCTCGTCATTTGCTGTGCCATTATGCCTGCACCTCCTTAGATCTGGTAAAGCGGAGCTGTACCAGTGATATGACGACCACGATCAGGAAGAAGACGACAGCCTTTGCCTGTCCGATACCCTTCCAGGAAGCGCCGCTTCTTGCGTAATAGGTCTCATAGATATTCAGTGCCAGCATCTGCGTGTTCTTGGCCGGTTCACCATTCGTAAGGGAAAGGTTCTGGTCGAAGAGCTTGAAGGAATTCGTCAGTGTAAGGAACGTACAGATCGTGATACTGGGCATGACAATGGGGATCTTGACGCTCTTAAGTACCTGCCAGGAGGTCGCGCCGTCGATCTCGGCCGCTTCAATCAGATCCGGTGAGACATTCTGAAGACCTGCGATATAAATGATCATCATATAACCGATCTGCTGCCATCCCATCAGAATGACCAGGCCCCAGAAACCTTCTTTTGCGGAAAGAGCCAGAAGGGGCATTCCCCATTTGCTCAGAAGTCCGTTCAGAAGACTCTGCCAGATATAGCCCAGGACGATACCGCCGATCAGGTTCGGCATGAAGAAGATCGTACGGAATACGTTGGTTCCCCTGGCCTTGCGCGTCAGGAGCATAGCCAGGAAGAATGCAAGGATATTGATGGTCAGGGTGGAAACGATCGTAAAAAGCGCCGTGAAGCCGAATGCATGCACGAAAGTCGCATCTTCAAAGACCTTCGTATAGTTGGAAAGGCCGATGAACGTGACCTTTTTCAGGGTCTGGAACTTGCAGAGCGACAGGTACAGGCCCCAGATAAACGGCCAGATAAAGCCGATCGTAAAGGCGGCCATGGTGGGAAGCACGAAGACCGGCCAGTATTTTCTGATTGATTTTTCCATTTTGTAACTCCCGCAATGAATCGTGATTTAAGGCAAAAGGCGGGCAATCCTGCCATGAGAATTGCCCGCCCGTGTTGTTCAGATCTTATTTGGGCAGTTCAGATCATTCGATGGTACAAATGTTTTTCCGATCACTCATTCAGAGCATACTCTGTTGCCCAGCCGTCAACAAATGCCGTTACAACTGCATCCCAGTCGCCTGTGCCTGCTGCATATGCAGTAAGGGCAGAGCCTACGCCGTTCTTCCAGTTCTCGGAAGGCATGGTCGTGAAGTTCCATGAAACAGGTGTCTTACCGCCGGCTGTCATCTCGTTGTCCTGCTTTACGAATACGTTGGGGGACTCGACTGCTGTCTTGAAAGGAATGACAAAGCCCATGTCGTTCGCCATGCATGAAGCACCGGTCTCGGAGGATGTGCACCAGTTGATGAAATCAAGTGTTGCCTGGATGTCATCATCAGATGCTTCCGCATTTACACACCAGTAGTTCTCTGTACCTGTGCAGAGGCCCTGGTTCGCATCGTCAACACCGAAGTAGATCGGGATCATCGCGATCTCATCATCCGTGAACTTCTCAGCAAGGCTGGAATACTCCCAGGAACCATTCTGATAGAATACCGCTTCGCCGTTCAGGAACTCATTGCGGGCGTCATCGCCGGTCTTTGCGGAAAGTTCCTTGGGATCGCAGGTGGAATCTGTGATGTACAGATCGAATACGTTCTTGTAGTTGTCAAGGAAATCGCCCTTGATGGCATCGGTCTGGTCAATGCCGTCTGCCTGATACTCATAATAGATGGGAAGGTTTGCAAGGTGGGTCTTGAATCTCCAGTCGGAGGAACCATCCATACCGGTGGAAGCGAATGCGCCCTTGACGCCGATCTCATCCTTGCGGGCCTGGATATCGTCCGCGATCTTCTTCAGATCGTCAAAGCTCTTGATATCGTCAACTGTGTAGCCGGCCTTCTCCAGAAGGGTCTTGTTGGTGATGATGCCGTAAGACTCGATAACATATCCGACACCTGCGATGCTGCCGTCTTCGTTCTTAAGCTCGAAAGCGTCACTTGTCAGGTTGTTCACGATATCGGAACCCGTAAGATCATAGCAGTAATCAGCCCAGTTCTTGAGACCTACCGGACCATTGACCTGGAACAGTGTAGGAGCATCGCTTTTTGCCATTTCAGCCTGCAGTGTTGTCTCATACTCGCCAGATGCTGCCGTAACGACGGTTACCGGAACACCTGTCTCTTCCGTATATGCTTTGGCAAGTTCCTGCCACTGCGGATCTGCTTCCGGCTTGAAGTTCAGGTAATAAACCTTGCCGGCACCTGCCTCTGCCGCAGGAGCAGCTGCTTCTTCCTTCTCTTCCGCAGGAGCCTCTTCCTTGGCTTCTTCCTGAGCTGCAGGTGCAGCCGCGGGTGCGCTTGCGCCGCCGCAGCCGGCGAGGACTGCCGCCGCCATGGAAGCTGTTAAAAGAACACTTACTAATTTCTTCTTCATATGCTTTTCCTTTCTGTTCTGATTGAATACAATGTAACTCCAACTCCTGAATAGATCTGCTGCCGGACTGCCGTTCAGTCCGGAAACGGTTTCGGTAACGTTTCCGGTACTGTTTCCAATATACACCGATTGTTGTATTTATTCAACATTTATCCATATCTTTTTTCATTTTCGGCATTTTCTACAAATTTACCTTGGGCGGTTTGTGAACTATTCTTACGGGCCCGGGCCGGGTGCGTCGCTGGCCGGGTGCGTCACGGGGACAGGTACACTGACTCACGTTCTACGCAAAAAGGGGCTGTGAAAAAAAGAATAGCCCAGAAAGAAAGGACCGCAGGTTCATAAAGAGCCTGTGGTCCTTCTTTTGTGTTAAAATTTAACTTGCGATGAAAAATTATAACAAGTGGAATCATTTTCTGCAGCAGTATATGGACCGGTATGACTGGGAAAGAGAGTTTATGGCACTGGATCCTAACTTCAAAAAGATCAAGCTGTATAAAGACCTGTATGAAACATTCAACGGACAGTTTGTAAACAACCGTGAAGGTGCCTCTGAACGTCTTGATGAGCTGATCGCCTTCTATAAAGACTGTGATCTTCAGATCTTCAGGGAATTCGCTGCTCTTCTAAGTAAATATCATGATTCGATCGTCAATTCCTTCAGGTACGTTACTGCCTCTGAATCAGGCAGATATGCCAACAAGCTCAGGAGACTGTCCAACGGCCCTATGGAGTCATTCAATAATATTCCTTCCGGCTATCGGACACAGTCACACGGCATTGATGATTTTGAATTCACACGCAACCGCATCCTATGATCATACAGAAAAGACGCACCTATTCTGGCTGTTCCCAAATCAGCTGCTGAAGTATATAACTATACCGGCAAAAAACGCGGTGCGTACAAAAAAGGCAAACACTGACCAAACAACATTACACACTATCTGGACAACTAGAAAAGGTGATGTTCACAGAATCTATTTCCTGTGATTACATCACCTTCTTTTTCTCTAAGAACCCCAAATTTAACCCCGGGTCAGTTTGACCTTTCCCCCAAATTTTTTGGTAACCCTCTCCGGGGGTTTTCTCTGCAAGATATTCTGTTCCCTGCGGTCAGCAGTCTTTCTCCAAATGCCAGATATCATTGTTGTACTGGTCGATCGTTCTGTCGGAGGAGAAGTAGCCCGCCTTGGCGATATTGACTGCCATCTTCTTCGCCCAGCCCATTCTGTCCTCATAAGCTGCCAGAGCCTTGTCCTTGGTCTTGCAGTAACTCTCGAAGTCAGGGAATGTCATGAACCAGTCTCTGCCCAGCAGCTCGTCGTAGAGCTGCTTGAGAAGCTTCCTGTCGCCGGCTTCGAGCATCTCTTCACTGACCAGGAAGTCCACAGCCGCGGCAAGTCTCTTGTCCTTCTTATACCAGTTCTTTGCGACGTAATCCGCGTTCTTATAGTGCTCGATGACCTCCTCGGAGGACTGTCCGAAGGTGAAAATATTGTCTTCCCCGACAAGTTCCGCGATCTCGACGTTCGCTCCGTCCATGGTTCCCAGCGTCACAGCGCCGTTGAGCATGAACTTCATATTGCCGGTCCCGCTGGCTTCCTTGGAGGCCAGTGAGATCTGCTCGGAAATGTCCGATGCGGGGATCAGTTTCTCCGCCATGGACACGTTGTAGTTGCGAAGCATGACGACCTTGAGGTAAGGACTCACTTCAGGGTCGTTGTTCACGATGCTGCTGAAGGCGAGGATCGCATGGATTATATCCTTGGCGATCACATAGGCAGGAGCTGCCTTTGCGCCAAAAAATACCGTGACCGGTCTTCTCGGCCTGTAACCGTCCTTGATGTGCAGGTAACGGTCGATGGCCCACAGGAGGTTGAGCTGCTGTCTCTTGTACTCGTGCAGGCGCTTGATCTGCACGTCATAGACGGACTCGGGGTCAACCTTGTCGCCCTGATATTTTTCAAGCCATGCGGAGAACTTGTGTTTTTTCGTGTTCTTCCTGTTCAGGATGCACTGCAGGAAAGCCTCATCCTCCGCGTAAGGAATAAGCTGCTCAAGCTGTCTGGCGTCCGTCTTCCAGCCCTCGCCGATCTTCTCGGTGATCAGCTCTGTCAGCTCAGGGTTGCACTCGATGACCCATCTGCGGAAAGTGATGCCGTTGGTCTTGTTGTTGAATTTCTCGGGATAGAGCTTGTAGAAATTGTTGAGCTCTGTCTCCTTGAGAATGTCAGTGTGAAGTCTCGCGACGCCGTTCACGGAGTGGCTGTAGTGAATGTCCATGTGGGCCATATGCACGTTGCCGTACTCGTCGATGATCTGAACGGAAGGGTCTTCATATTTTGCCTTAACAGCGTCATTCATCCTCTTGATGATCGGCATAAGGTGCGGCACGACAGCCTTGAAGAAGTGCTTGGGCCATGTCTCCAGTGCCTCAGCAAGGATCGTGTGGTTCGTGTAAGCACAGATATCAGTCACAATCTGATATGCTTCTTTCTCCTCAATGCCCTTTTCGGTCAGAAGGCGCACCAGTTCCGGAATGACCAGAGAAGGGTGCGTATCGTTGATCTGGATCGCCGCGTAGTCGGCAAGGTCATGCAGGTTGCTGCCGCGCTCCACGCACTCGTCGAGGATCAGCTGGGCGGCATTGCTGACCATGAAATACTCCTGATAGACGCGGAGAAGCTTTCCGTCCTCATCGCTGTCATCGGGATACAGGAAGAGGGTCAGGTTTTTCTCGATCTCTTTTTTGTCAAAATCGATACCCGAGCCGATCAGCCTCTCATTGACCGTGTCCAGGTCAAAGAGACGAAGGCGTCCGCACTTGCTTCCGTAACCTGTGACATCGATCTCATACATGGTGGAAAGAAGCTCCAGATCGCCGCACTGCACCTTATAGTGCTTGTCGGTGCGCTTCATCCAGTTGGCCATGCCCCACTTGCGCCAGTAGTCAGGTCTCGCGTGCTGCTTGCGGTCCTCGAAGGACTGTTTGAACAGACCGCAGTGGTAGGCCAGGCCTACGCCGTCAGCGGGAAGGCCCAGTGTCGCAAGGCTGTCGATGAAGCAGGCTGCAAGTCTGCCAAGGCCGCCGTTTCCGAGGGAGGGCTCGAATTCAAATTCCTCCAGCTCCGTAATGTCTTTCCCAGCCTCAGCCAGTTCCGCTTTCACATCATCGTAGATGCCGAGGTTGATCAGGTTGTTGGAAAGAAGTTTACCGATCAGGAATTCTGCCGAAATATAGTAAACTTTCTTCTTTCCACTGTTGTATCCCCTGTTCCTGCAGGCGTCCTGCGTCAGGGCCAGCGCCGCGTTGTAAAGTTCCAGAATCGTGCACTCGCTAAGTGCTTTTCCGGTGTAATCTCTGAGTTTTAATGTATTCATTACTGCCTCCTGCGGAAGATCTCTGCTGCTTACAATGGTTCCATGTATTTGATTGCATTATAATTATTTATATGTGTGATAATCTTGCAGAATAACGGCAAATAATAGTACAATAATGATATTAATTAATTCAGCACAAAGAAGAGTTCCGTTTTTATGAATCTCGAGGAATACTCACAATACAGAGAGACCCTGCTGCATGAGCAGCCGGGTTTCGCCTACAACACTTACCTGTGTACCATCCCCCAGGACTTTGCCCGGGTGAATCTGCACTGGCACGACCAGATGGAGATCATCTATGTCAAAAAAGGGCGCGGCACAGTGACCGCCGCTTCCCGCAAATATCCCGTCATGGACGGTTCCATCATGCCCATCCTCCCCGGTGAACTCCACGCCATCGACGGCGACCCCGGCGTGCGGATGGAGTACGAGAATATCATATTCCCCCTCTCCCTTTTGGACAATCAGGTTGAAAACGACTGGGCAAGGCGCAATATTCTGACCCCTCTGCAGATGGGGACCCTGCGCTTCCCCCGCCCGATCTACGCGGACACCGCGATGCACGCCGAGGTATCCGCTGCCCTTGACGCGGCTGACGATGCCTGCAGCAAGAGGCCTGACGGCTATTCTCTTTTGGTGCGCAGCAGCCTGTTTCGTTTTTTCTTTGCGCTCTACACCCATCGGATCCGCGAGGAAAGCTTACCGCCGTCCCCCTACGAGGACGCCATCAAGCAGGTCCTGCTCTACGTCCAGAATCACTTTTCGGAGCCGATCACGGTAAGCGACGCCGCAAGTCTTATTGACTACAGCGACGCTCACTTCATGCGGGTCTTCCGCCGCGAGACGGGATTCACTTTCGGCGAATACCTGTCGGATTACCGGCTCAGATACGCGTCCTATCTGCTCAGGGAGCGCCAGGACTCTGTCGGTGCCATCGCCTCCCTGTGCGGGTTCGACAACTTCTCTTATTTTATCCGGCGCTTCCGCCGCAAATACGGAATGTCCCCGAGGGAATACCGCTCCCACGGGCGCCAGAATACAAAAAGCCCGTAAATTAAGGCTTTATACAACCAGGACAAGCTTATTAAAATAAAGGCAATATAACACCGGGAGAGATGTTTGATTACTGAACACTCTCCCGGTGTTACATATATTCACTTCTTTATATCGGTTCTTTTTTTCTTTCAGCTATTTTGTCGTAAGCGCTAAATATTTGACCGGATTTTATAACAATCGGTTATCCTCCATAATGGTAGTTGGTAATAATTCACTCCACTTTTATGGGAAAAGTGGTGAGTAGTATGTAGTATTTCACTACCATGGAGGATCTATGGAAACCAGACGCCATACTCGGACCAAAGACGAATGGATGGAACTGATCACCCAATGTCGCCAGAGCGGATTATCTGATCACCAATGGTGTGTCCAGCAAGGAATTCCAGACAGCACGCTCTATAATGCCATTGCCCGGCTCCGGAAGAAATCATACGAGCTGCCGGAACGTGTCCCTGCCAACCCGGAAATCGACCTCACGTCCAGACAGGATGTGGTTGAAATCGATATTGTACGTGATCCCGTTCCGGAAAGGACGATGCCTGCCATACAGGCCGATGAACAGCACTTTGAAAAATCACATATGATTGAGATCACTATCGGACATGCCAGGATCAATATACCGTCACAGGCTGATCCGAAATGGCTTGCAGCTGCAGTCCGTGAGATAGGGAGGATGACATGTTAGCAGACATCACTGGCTGCGATCATATCTATCTGATCTGCGGTTACACGGATATGAGGAAATCCATTGACGGCCTTTGCGGCATCATCCATGAATATATGAGCAATGATCAGCCTGACACCCGGAGCATGTACCTGTTCTGTGGGAGACGCAGGGACAGGATCAAAGCACTAATCAGAGATGACACCGGCCTCGTATTGATATATAAGAGGCTGACTGTAGAGGGGTGCTATCGCTGGCCAAGAAACCGCTCGGAGGTCAGGAACCTGACCTGGAAAGAGTTCGGTTACCTGATGGACGGGATCGATATCGACCAGCCCAAAGCGATCAAAGCAGCACCGGAAATCGTTCCTGCTGATACTGCCCGGAATGCTGAAAAACGTTGATTTTATAAGCTTTTTCGGCAGAAATGGCTTCCACTATTGTTCCACATGTGCTATAATAAATGTATCAGTGAAAGGAACTTTTTATGGCACATGGATCTCGGGATATCCGTCTCAGCGAACTGAAGGATACCATCAACGAACTGAATACGAGGATCAGCCAGCTGCAGGCTTCACTGGAAGAATCAGCATCCCGTGAAGCTGCAAAAGATCAGGAGATCGCCAACCTCAAGGAACAGCTGGATTACGTGGCCAAAAAGCTTTTCGGCAAGAAGAGCGAGAAGAACCTGGACATCCCCGGCCAGCTTGAACTGTTTAATGAGGTCGAGATGGAACAGGATCCTTCTGTGCCGGAAGAGGTTACCTCAACTGACGGTACTGTTCTTGATGAGAAGACTCCCCGAAAGCCCCGCACTACTGACAAAGACCGGTATGCCGGAATCCCTGTGTCCAAACAGTATCTGAATCCGGATGATGACGGCCAGGTATGCCCCGAGTGCGGTACTCCCATGGAATGCATTGGAGAGCAGTTCGTCAGGCGGGAGCTGGACATCATCCCCGGAAGGATCAGGGTCATTGAGTACTATGCCAAAAACTACGGATGCCCCAAGTGCAAGAAAGATGCTGAACTGCCCTGCATTATCAAAGGTAAGGACGGGAAAGCTCATATGCTGCATGGCATGGCGTCTGCTTCTACTGTAGCCTGGGTAATGTACCAGAAATATGCCAACAGTATGCCGCTGTACCGGCAACAGAAAGACTGGGAACGACTTTATGGTTTAAAAATAAGCCGTGCTACTCTAGCGAACTGGGTCATCCTTAACGCCATGGAACACTTAAAGCCGGTCACGGATTTTTATCGCTGGCTCCTGATCAAAAGGGCTTTCATTATGGCGGATGAGACTACCCTCCAGGTACTTCATGAGGAAGGACGGAAGCCGGAAACCACCTCATTTATGTGGGCATACAGGACAGGGGAAGACGGGGAATTTCCTATAATCCTGTACGTATACTCCGAAACCAGAGCGGGCGACAATCCGAAAGAGTTCCTCGGCGACTACGGTGGCTACATCATGTGCGATGGATACAGCGGATACAATAAGCTGATCCATGCAAAGAGATGCGGCTGCTGGGCCCACATCAGGCGCTCCCTCCTGGACGCGGTACCCAAAGGAAAGATCCATGATCATACACTTCCGGCAGTCCAGGGTCTGTTGTATGTTCAGAAACTTTTTGATAAGGAGCGCAAGATTCGCAGTAAGTATAAAGATCCTGACTGCATCAGGGATGCACGTATCCGGGAGGAACGTGATATCCTGGATGGCTTTTGGTCGTGGCTTGACGGACAAAGGCCTGTAAAAGGATCCCGTATGGATAAAGCGGTTAACTACATCCGGAACCAGAAAGTATATCTTGAGACTTATCTGGAGGATGGACGCTGCAGCTTTACAAACAACCTGACTTTATCCGAAGGAATAACTTATCCGCATCTTTTACCGGGAAGTCCTGCAAATGCTACATCTCTTTTAAAAAGATGCGGATAAATATCTTGCTATCTGACATAATCGAGCCATCAAATATAAGGAGGTGGCGGTTATGGCCAGACCAAGAAATGTATTGTTTTACGAAATTCCCCTGCCTGATAAACTTCCCGAGGGGATAGAGTGGCTCCGAAAATATCATAGAAACAGTCAGTTGCTTATTGAGTATCTTGTCGAAAATGGAGCAAAATCAACTGCATATCATACTGCAGTCCGATGTCTAACGCTGTTCAGAGATTACCTTCTCGCAAACGAACTTATCTATTCTGCGGCGCTTGCTGAGAAATGGTGTTCTGACAATGCACCTTTGGTGAAGGGCTATGAAATAACACTGACAAGACTGCAGGATTTTTATGAGTTCGGCGAGGTACAACTGTGGAATGCATATCCCTATGTCGTCCAGTATGACCTGTCCCTGAATGAGTACTGGTCTTCAATGCTTGGAGACTTTTCACGATCACTCCCGGGTGAATGGAAACTGACGTATCAAAAGGCGGTCAGGAATGCCGCGGCCAGATTTCTGTATGGAATACAAGGGTCAGGAATCACGAACCTTTCTCAAATAACCTATATCACATTGGATCAATATCTTGAAAAAGATCATCATGCATCACATAACAGTACAGTTAAGTACATATGTATTATAGGAGATTTTCTCCTGGTTATGGCAGATGCCGGTCGGTGTTGTCACGGTCTAGGATGGTATTATTACTTCAAGAAAAGCGGACACATCGTGTTGAATGATGACTTGTCCGAAGCTCAGGCCGAAAGGATTGAAGCTGCACGTGAGAAAAGCATGGAATTCCCATCAGAAGAGTATGCGCTGCTTATTCCGGATTTTCTGGCGGAATTGGAAGCTCTGGGGTATAGCGGATCACCAATAAAAACATCAAGGTTTGTACTGTACAACTTACTGGTGTTTCTTCAAATGAATGGTCTCGGTTATCATGAGGAGATTTCCGCAGTCTGGGTAGAGTACGCAAAAGAACACTGGCAGTTAACCGGCTGGAAACAGTCACGGCGCACTTTTCTGCTGTTCGATAATTATTGCCGGCAGAATGCTGTAATGCCCCAGACTATCTTCAGAGGAAACGCTCTGAAATATAAGTCTCTGCCAACGTGGTGTCTTACTGAGCTGGAGGCATTTATTAACCAGAAGCAACGGGAAGGGTGGAAAAAGTCAACCGTTGATATGTACCGCTCTTCTGTTGCAAGGTTCTGCAGTTATGCTGCAGCTCTGGGGTTGGACTCATTCCAGGAGATAACGCCAGAAACTGTAAAGAAATTCAATTGCCATGACTTACATTCTACTGCAGAAGGAAAAAACGCGTATAATGGCAGGATACGGAAGTTCCTTAAATATCTGGAGCAGAAAGGTACAATACCGTACGGAATACATCACGCTCTTTATGCTAAAGCCGCACCGAAGGAACAAATCGTCACGATACTGAATGAATCCGAACGGGATCAAATCCGACTTGCTGGCATAAATGCTGTGACACCCCTTGAATTAAGGGATTACGCAATGGTAATGGTTGGACTTTACATGGGTCTGAGAGCAATTGATGTTGCCGGAATAAGGATCTCCGATATCAACTGGGACACCCAGTCTATCAGGGTGCTGCAGGAGAAAACATCCTATGAGATAGAAGTCCCCATGCCAACAGTTGTTGGTAATGCTATCTATCGATATATCAAAGAAGGGAGACATCCGTCAGAAAGTCCATATGTGTTTATCAAGAATCGGGCTCCATACGACAGGATCCAAAGCAGCGCATGCCTGGACGGATTAAACAGAATCCTGCCTTCACTGAAGGGCAGAGGTTATCATGTCACACGCAGGACATTTGCCACTGAGCAGCTCAGAAAAAGTACCAATCGCCATGTAATCGCCGATTTACTGGGACACAGAGATACAACTTCCCTTTATCACTATCTTCAGCATGATGAAGACCGGATGCGGCTTTGTCCGATTTCCATGCAGGAGGCAGGTATTTCCTGCAGGGGAGGTCTGTATGACTGAGATAAGAGAATACACCTACCACAGTGTGCTGGCTCCTTATATCAAAAGCTTTGTTGATGAGAAAAGGCGGCTTGGATTTATTTATAACGCCGAAGCATATGAGCTTTCGCGACTCGATAACTATTGGGAAGAACATAATTATTACGACCCGTGCATGTCATATGACATGCTGTCAGAATGGATGCGCGCTAATCCGGGCGAAGGGAAAAGCGGCCACAGCAGAAGAATCAGCGTTGCCAGACTTTTGGCGGAATATATGAATTCACTCGGAATTCCTGCATATATTCCTTTGATAAGACTTGGTAAAGACTATAACAAAGTACATGTGCTCAGCAAAGAAGAGCTGGTAGAACTTTTTGATGTAATTGATGGATATACACCCCGCTCCTTTAATCCCGCAGATTTCCGAATGGCAAAGGAGTATCCCGTACTGTTCCGCTTTTATTACTGCTGTGGGATGAGGAATAATGAGGCGTGTTCATTACAAACATCAGATATAGATATCGACCGAGGGATAATTACGGTTCGTGATGGAAAAAACCAAAAGGACCGAATCGTATATATGCCAGATGACCTGAAGGTATTAGCATCTGACTATTATAGATACCTGCAAACAGAACTCGGATTTAAACCGAGATGGTTTTTTCCAGGGCGTAATCCTTATAGTCATGTGACAAAAGGCCAGATAGATAAACGGTTCTCTTCATTCTGGGCAGACACATCCGTGTCGTTGAAATGTGATAGAAAACCGACGCCGCATTGTCTTCGCCATACCTTTGTAGTCGATAGGATCAACGGATGGGTCGAGGACGGAATCAATACAGACGTCATGCTCTCTTACCTGAGCAAATATCTTGGACATAACGATCCAGAGGAAACCTTTTATTATTATCACATGGTCAGCGACGCCTTCCGGATTCTGCGATCCAAGGACACAGTTTCACAGTATGTGATTCCGGAGGTGCGCAGAAGATGAAAAACGTACTGAAGGATGACAAGTTCTTTTCAATGACATGGGATTATCTGAATGTATACCTGCCGTCCCAGCATCAGAACAGTCCCCGCACGGCTGAATCATATGGGGACGGATTAACAATCTTCAGAAGATATCTGACGGATATCCGGGGAAGGACGATTGCTGAATTCAGATTTGCTGATGTAACTTATGATTTTCTGCTCGATTACAGGTTATTTCTTGAGAATCAGGGTTACAAACCAAGAACCGTAAATCAGCGTCTGGCAGTGATTATGGCATATATGCGGTACGCGGCCTCGCGCAAGATTGAGCTGACACAGCTATATTTGAATATATCAGATGTTCCATATGTGACTGTACCAGCGAGAATCAGGGAGATCATTGAAGACAGGAATACGTTAGAAAGCCTGTTATCCGCGCCAAAGCCCTCTGTGAAAGGAATACGTGACCAGATCATACTTGTAATTCTTTATGATACTGCGATGCGGGTAGAAGAATTAATCAATCTTGATCTGTCAGATATATGCGTATCTGTAGATGAGCCTTATATCAGAGTCAGAGGGAAAGGCGACAAAGAGCGTTTTACTGTAGTTTCAAGGCAGAGTGTCCCGTTAATTCTTCAATATATTTCTATTTATCATCCTGATCAGAGAAAGCGGTCTGTTCCGTTTGTCTATACTGTAATAAAGGGCAGAACAGGCAGAATGTCAGAACGAAACATTGAACGAATTGTACAGAAATATGCTGATCAGATAAGGTCAAAATATCCGGCGCTTCCTGAAAAAGTATACCCTCATATGCTGCGGCGCACGCGTGCTACAGGATGGTACCGTGACGGAGTACCAATCGAGACGATTGCTGTCATACTGGGCCATGCGGATATAAAAACCACGAGGAAATCATATGCGAGCCCCTCCGTAGAGATGCTTAGAAGACAATTGAATACAGGCCAATGTGACAACAACACGGTGATAACGGTTGATGATGAAAAACCTATGTGGGAAAATGATCAGGAATTGGCAAAGCTTTGTGGGATAAGGTGAAATATTTATCCGCATCTTTTTAAAAGAGATGTAGCATTTGCAGGACTTCCCGGTAAAAGATGCGGATAAGTTATTCCTTCGGATAAAGTCAGTTATGCGAATGTTCGTATAACTGACTGAACAGGGCTGCAAATCTTTTGTGGTGGGCAGGAAAAACTGGTTGTTCTCAGACCGTCCGGCTGGTGTTGAAGCAAGTGCGATCATCTACTCCATTGTCGAAACAGCTAAACTGAACCAACTGAATCCCTACTATTACCTGCGCTACCTGCTGACAGTTTGCCCCACAAAGGATACCAGCAATGAAGAGCTGGAAAAGCTCATGCCATGGAATTCCCATACACGGACAGAAGTGGAGAACCTTTACATCAGAGATCTAGACGTTGACGGATCCAAGGTATGATTTCGGTGGCTTTCATATGTGATTTTCAAAGTACTCTGGCCAGAGATGGCTGGGGTATTTTTGTTTGGTAGTAAATTTCTCGCCACTACCATTATCCCCATTTCAAAGTTAACAGACTATCCGGTCATTAATTAATCGCTTAC
>JAFTFD010000368.1 GCA_017449745.1 Lachnospiraceae bacterium | reverse complement strand
CGTCTTTCTCAGATACAGGAAGACGGAGAGCTTTACGAATATGATTTTGAGCTGAACAGTGACGAGGAAAACTCCCTGTTTGAACTGGCAGATGAGATTGATAAGCTTTCCGGAGATCTTCCCAAGGATGACCCGAAATTCGATCGGATGCTGGAAGTGATCCAGGAGAAGCAGACGACGGATAATAATCGTGTCATCATTTTCAGTTCCTTCCGGCATACGCTTTCCTATCTTCGGAAAAAGCTGACTGCGCAGGGAATCCGTGTAGGCCAGGTGGATGGTTCTGTACCGGATGAGGAGCGCTTTAAACTTCGCCAGAGATTCCTTCTGGACCGTGATAACGTGAATGCTGTCGATGTTCTGCTCTTTAGTGAAGTTGGCTGTGAAGGTCTTGACTATCAGTTCTGTGACACGATGATCAACTATGACCTGCCCTGGAACCCGATGCGGATTGAGCAGAGAATCGGTAGAATCGATCGTCGCGGACAGAAGAGCGATACCGTGAAGATCTATAACATGATCACGCAGGGGACCATCGATGCGGTTATCTATGACCGGTGTCTGTCAAAGATCGGCGTTTTTGAAGCCAGTATCGGTGACTGTTCTGAAATCCTTGGCGATATCAGTGACCAGATCTTCAAGATTATGTTTGATCCGGAGCTGACAGATGAAGAACGTCAGATGAAGATTGAGCAGATGGCGGATAACGAAGTCATGAAGGTACAGGAGCTGCATCGCCTGGAACAGGAAGAGAAGTCCCTGTATGGATTTGATCTGTCGAAATACATGATGGATAAGGATGTCCAGGATGCAGAAAATGCCTGGATCAATCCGCAGAGTCTCAATGAACTCTTGAACATCTTCATGGATGACTACCTCGGACAGGGAGAATACCTGAGAGGAAAGCAGGATGGAAAGACACTCCGGCTGGCTGCCGATAAACGTCAGCTTCTGCTGGATGACCTGATGAAGATGCCGCTCTCTACAAATAACCATGCTACGAAGCTTTGGAAGGCTTATCTGAAATCGGATAAACCTGTCC
Organism: Lachnospiraceae bacterium; assembly: GCA_017449745.1. Classification (GTDB taxonomy): domain Bacteria; phylum Bacillota; class Clostridia; order Lachnospirales; family Lachnospiraceae; genus CAG-791. The sequence continues at coordinate 2,716 of JAFTFD010000368.1, read as the reverse complement.
TTTCCGTGACGTTTGAAAGCCAGTATGCGAAGGACAACCGGGATGTGACATTCTTCACACAGATGCATCCGTTTGTCGCACAGGCGGCCGCTTATGAGAGCAGGAATTTCCCCTGTGACCTTGCAGTTCGAATTGCGGATCCGGAAGTAGAACCGGGAGATTATGAATTCCTGATCTATGCATGGAGATATGTTGGCCTGCGGCCGGATATTCGTCTGGTAGCAGTAAGCAGCAATCCTGCCGTAGAGAAGAATATCCTGAATTTCATCCAGTACGCATCTGAGTATTACGAGGATGACGGAGCACATCAAAGCAGCTGGGACCAGATGGACGACCTGCATTATAAGCGCTGGCAGGATTCTAAGGAGCAGTATTCCGCAGATGTTCGGGATGAGTGTGAATACAGGAAGGAGCAGCTGACACACTCCTTCCATCAGCAGGAAGCGATTGTCCGCGGACAGATTGAATCTGCTACAGATGATAAGATCAAGCGGATGCGGATCGCCCAGCTGGAGAATATCACAAAGAAGTACAATGCACAGACTAAAAAAGTCGATGAGACCGTGGCAAAGGTGGATATCCATACCAACCTTCTTGTCAGAGGAGTTCTTCACGTCGATTAAGGAGCAGCAGGAGAATGGGCAGAATAGATTATCAGAAGATCTATGCGACGAATCAGGATGAGTGGAAAGCGCTGACCAGAGAGCCTCAGAAATATGAGGCTCTTCTGGCCGGGCACTATTCGGACAGCAATCATTTTGTCTATGAACTTTTGCAGAATGCAGAGGATGAAAAAGCGACGAAGGTCGTCATTGAATTCTATAAGGATCAGCTCGTTTTCTATCATAATGGAGATCCTTTCGATGAAGATGATGTGCGTGGTGTGTCGTCCATGCTGATGGGAACAAAAGATAGAAACGATGCTCAGACCATCGGAAGATTCGGCATGGGCTTTAAATCTGTTTTCAAATACACCTATCAGCCGGAGATTTATTCGGATGAAGAAGCCTTTATCATCAAGAATTATCTGCTTCCTGTGGAAAATGACAGCCACTGGGACTTTCAGGGGTTGAAGAGCACTCTGGCTTATCCGGATGGAGATGGAACGAAATATCTTCCTTTTGCCAATACGCAGCACCTGACAAAAATCGTCATTCCATTCAAGAAGCGCAATGAAAAAGGAGAGCTGGTTGCTGTCAGTGGAAAGGATGTCCTGGACAAACTAAACAGCTTGTCCGGCGAGATTCTGCTGTTTCTGACCTATATACGTAACCTGTACTGGATCAATAAAGAAAATGGGAAATATGTCCACATTACGCTGAGCCATGCAAATGGAGATGATCAGCTCCTGACCTGCAGGATTACCGGATCCGAAACTGATGGAAAAGAAGAGATTTCCCGTTATCTCCGCTACAAAAAGGTATTTGACCATCCTGATATGAAGTCCGCAGAGGTGGCGGTCGCATACAGGCTGAATGTTCAGGCCAGGAATATCAATGAGATGGAGCATACACCGGTGTGGGTGTATTTTCCTACACGGGATATGACAGATCTTCCGTTCCTGATCCATGGCAGCTTCGAGACAGCTGTTTCCAGAGAAAAACTGATGACGCCGTCCGCTTTCAATGACAGTCTGTTTGACAGGCTGGGAGATCTGATTGCGGAATCAATGGTGGATCTTGCAAAAAGAAACCTGATCACTCAGGTGTTTCTGCGCCGCGTCGTTCTTGCTGCTTTTCAGGATGAAGCAAAGAACGGAACAATCAGGGGGTTGAAGGATAAGATTACAAAGGTGTTTTCGGAGGAAAGCATTTTACCTGACCGGCTCGGAGAGTATCGCAGTAAAAATGAACTGGCTATTTCTGTTCCTTTTCAGATGGCCGATCTAAAGGATTCCGTCCTTTGGAAGGAATCATTCTATGCAGTGGATCACTTTGTTGCCTTTAACAATGAGAGAGAAAGGAACTTTACCGAGTATTTTTCCTGGCTGCGGGATGACCTCTGTATTCGTACCTTCGACCTATCTCACTGGGCAATCGAACTTGGGAAATTGCCGGTACAGAGCATTTCTACTTCGGAGATGTACCTGGAATCCCTGAAAGCTCTGTATGGTTTCCTTTCTGACTATCGTGAAAGCTTGTATCGGTCCAATTTGACCTATACCAGAGGCGGAGCATATGAACTGGCCATCCGTGCCTGCCTGCCAAAAGCCTGGCCGCATCTTCGCAAGGCTCCTGTGATTTTGAATGCAGAAAATGACCTGGTGCCGGCATATGAAGAGAATGTGTTATCCGTATATCTGAATGCCTCCAGCCGGTATCGTACCCTTCGGCCTTCTTCCATTGTCAGTACGAAGGTGGCGCAGGACTATGAGTCTCTTTTCAAGGATGGTTTTCAGATCGCAGAATTTGATAACTATCAGTTCGTCAAAGAAAAGATCATAAAAAAGTATATCCAGGGCGATGACGAGAAGATCCATTTCGAAGATGATGCTCACTTTGAACGGGAATATATTGAAGACATCCAGCAGCTTCTGGATCTGATCGAAGAATCCGGGAATACGACAGAAGTTATGGCTCTTCTGCGAAATGCTTATATCATCAAGATCATAGATCCTGAGTATGATGATGTGTATTCTTATCCGGAATCCGCATATATGAGTATGTCTGATGAGGGCATTGACCTGACAATATATTATGCTCCGGTAAAGCTCTAT
>JAFTFD010000030.1 GCA_017449745.1 Lachnospiraceae bacterium | reverse complement strand
TTTTTTGTTTTTTACGGACATAAGAGCAAAGGCAAAGGCCAGATCGCCGGAAACGGCGTTATGAGTTCTAAGACGACCGCCCTATGGCGGTCAGAACTCGCACATTCCCCTCCGGGGACTGTGCATTTTTCGCAAGCACTGCCTGTGGATGTCCACAGGCGAAAAATCAGACCGGTTTCCGCCCCGGAAAAACAGCCCTGATTTTGCTTGCAGGGGAGATATCCCCTGACCCCTTGTCTTGCTCCTTGACCGGAGCGCTTAGATTATGTCGGAAACGGCAATGAGTTCATACACGACCGCCCTATGGCGGCATTCACAAAAAGGAGCCAAGTACTATGGAAAAGAACAGATCGAGAACCCATCAGGTCACGCTGAGATTAAGTGATGATGAGATGCGTATATTAAGAGCAAAAACCAGACTGTCCGGCATGAAAAGCAGTTCCGCATTTTTAAGGCAGCTCATCATCGAGGGAATTGTCTATGATGTGGACTATTCCTATCTCAGAGAATACAATGTCGGACTTGGCAAAATCGGGACAAACATCAATCAGATCGCCAAGAGGATAAATGAGACCCGGAGCATATATCAGACCGATATCAACGAGATTCAAAAGGAGATGGATGCGCTATGGCAATTACAAAAATCCATGCTATCAAAGCAACCGTATCTGGAGCAGTAAACTATATCTGCAACGAAGAAAAAACAGACAGCCGGATGCTGATTTCATCCTTTGGGACAACCCCCGAATCTGCTGCAGAGGACTTCAAATTTACTCTGTCTCATACGGACAGCTCCGACCCTAATAAGGCATTTCACCTTATACAGTCCTTTGCCCCCGGAGAGATAAGTGCCGAAGTAGCACATCAGATTGGAAAAGAGCTTGCAAATAAGCTTCTGGAAGGTCGCTATTCCTATGTCCTTACTACCCATACGGATCACGAGCACATTCATAATCATCTGGTGTTCTGCGCCGCCGACAATATTGACTACAAAAAGTATCATGACTGCAAGAAAAGCTATTGGCATATCCGTCACCTAAACGACGAACTCTGCGCTGAGCATGATTTGTCTGTAATCCAGGAAAACCAGCATAAGTCAAAGCACTACGGTGAATGGATAAATGACAAAAAAGGAACCTCCTGGAAAGCGCAGCTTAAGAGCGACATAAACGAAGTCATAAGACAGGCAAATACTTATGTGGAATTCATCTCTCTTATGCAGGCAAAAGGCTACGAAATCAAGGATTGGGAGATCAACCCGGATGCGCACAAATATATCGGATTCCGTGCGCCCGGGCAGGAACGATGGATACGCGGCAGAGCCAAATCCATGGGAGATGATTTTACCAAGGAACGCATCAAAGAAAGGATTGAGGAAAAGGCTCGGATTCGAGCCGAAAGAATGAAGCGTCTGCTCAACCGTCCGAAGACCCTTATCGACACTTCTGGAGAGAAGTTTGTCGAGAGTCCGGGATTAAAAAGATGGGCAGAACGTGAGAACCTTAAAACAGCCGCGAAAATACAGTCTGAGCTTGCCGGAATGGGCTTCAAATCCTTGCAGGAGGTGGACAAAAAGATTGAAGTTCTTCATCAGGCTGCTAAGACCGGGAAAAGGACCGTTGTTTCACTTGATAAACAGAGAAAAGAAGCGGCAGAAGTTGTGCGTTATGCCCGCCAGTACGAAGAAAAGAAAAAATATGCAAAGAACTATGAGAAATCCAAGGATCCGGAACGCTATTATCAGGCTCACAGCTACGATCTGCATCTTGCCTGGGGAGCGAAAGACATATTAGAAAACGCAGGTATCAATCCGGAGACGATGAACCTGCATGAAATTGAGTCAAAATATGAAAAATTGTGTGCTGATCGTGAGAAAACATCTGAAGCATACAAGAAAGCGGAACGGGAATGTGAAGAACTGAAGCGGAAACGGGACAGCCTGCTATCCTTTATGGGCGAAGAGCCTTCGCAGGAAATCGAAAGGACTAAAGATCAGACCCGTACATAAGAAAAATCCGGTGCCTTACATCTGTGGGGCATCGGATCATTTCTTTTCATTATCCTGTGCTTTTAACATCCCCTGCGCATAAGCGAGCAGATGCTTCTGATTTGGCTCACTCAGGCGGCGATTTGTCTCCACCAGAGCGGTGTCGCCTTCGGACATATAGCCCCCTGCTCGTGGTTTGGAAAACGAAGCGAAGAAGTCACTCAGAGTGATGTTCATCCCATTGCAGAGTTTTTCCAAAGTGTCAATCTTCGGCATTGTTCCACGCTGGAACATGTTGTACAGACTGCTTAGTGCCATGTTGGATCTCTTCGCAAGTTCATATGGCGATAACCCACGCTCATCCGCAAGATCATTGATCCTGTTATGCACCTCCACTACATTCATAGCCGCGCACCTCCTTTCTTCGGAAATGTTTATGCTATCATTGTAGTGGACGCTTACCCTCGTGAAAATTAAGAGGTTGTAGACGGTTATTACCCATATGGGTATGTATGCGCCATGTTATCAAACAGAAAGAAGATACCGATTTTCTATATGTCACCTTGTCATTGAAAATGGAGGTAAACCTATGCAGATCCTATCTTGGAACCTTAACGGACTAAAGGCCTGCATCAAGCGGAATGACTTCGAACAGCTACGCAAACTACCCCCGCTGGATGTCTTATGCTTTCAGGAAACCAGAACTCAGGAAAAACCCATAGTTTTCAAAGATTATCATCACTACTGGTATCCTGCGGAGGAAAAGAAATACAGCGGAACGCTTACACTCTCTTTAGTAAAACCACAGAGCGTTATGTACGGCT
>JAFTFD010000367.1 GCA_017449745.1 Lachnospiraceae bacterium | reverse complement strand
CCTCGCCGTTTACCGTGAGCCATACGTAGCTTGTAAGCGGTGCCGGCACTCCCGCCTGCCGGAAGATCTCATAGCTCAGGTAATCCTTCATATAAGTCGCATCCGAGAAATTGTTATTCAGGCTCAGCTTATCCAGTCCGTGGTAGGTCTGGCCCTTCACATTCTTCCCAAAATTCACCCGGAAGCTGTATCTGGAACTATCGGGATCCGCCGCGACGACGAAAAGGCTGGAATTTCCCTTTGTAGCAAAAGAAACATCCTTTATTGTCTCGCCGTCGATCTCTATATCTGCTTTATATTTGGTCTTATCGGTCGGATTTTCCAGCAGATCGTTCCAGTCCTCATCGGCCAGCCAAATATTGATCTGATGGACAAAGCTCGTATCAAACAGCGTATCTTCGTAGTCTTGGCTGATCTGGCTCTCCACTTTTTCCTTTAAAACACCCGCACAGGACGTAAAGCCGCTGCAGCAGAATAAAGCAAATCCGGCAGCCATAAATAACAGGTTGGTCAAAAATCGTTTCATAAGAAAATTCCTATTCTTTCCAGTTCCAAGGAAAACAACAGCCGCTCCGGCAATACCGACAGCAAATGCTATCCAGAGCGTCTGCGGTACTGACAAATTATCATAGAGCTGCCCTCCTATGATACTGGCGAGCACAACTCCAAGGCTTGTTGCGGTGAAAGCAAAGCTCTGTCCTTTTGCAGAATTTTCAAAGGAAATATTGTCACTTACATAGTACACAACAGCAGTCATATAAAGCGCATAAGAAGGAGCCTGCAAAATAAAGGAAGCCGTGAGCTGCCAAACATTTTCGGACAGGATGACCGCAAGGGTCTTCAGCACGAAACAGACCGCTGAAATGCGTAAAGCTTCAGCATGCTTTCCGGTTTTGAAAAACCGTATATAAATAAACATTATGGGGATCTCCATCAGGCCTTTAAAGGCATTGATGAAGCCCATGTCCGCTGTTCCCCCGCCCACATGCCTTGTAATATTGATCAGATAAGTACAGACAAGGCTGTGGCCGAAAAACAGCAGGACGACGCCTGCCAGAAGAATAAAAAACTGCGGATCATTCCTGATAAAGGAGACGAGGGTCGTATAACGCTTTCCGGAAGAACCTGATTTCTTTTCTTCCTTAACGAAACGGGCAAAAAGCGTAAATATAAGAAACTGGAAGACGCAGATCATCAGTCCCAGCGCCGGCAGCGCCCGAAAAGACACGCTCTCTATCAGCAATCCCAGCACGACAGATACGATCACATAAGCCAAGGATCCGATTCCACGGGTCAGCCCGTAGTTGATGGTATATCCTTCATGTTCTGCGTCAGCATAAAGCTTCAGATTCAGCGCATTGACTGTCGCGGAAGATCCCATATACGCCACATAAGCCGCAGATACCGCAAGGCTGCGCTGGTCAAACAACAACAGGAACAAAACAGAAGCTGTCTGAATGATCAGGATCCACGGAATGAGCTTTTTTGCCGTGATCCTCTTATCACGGTCGATCCAGCTGGACAGCAAAATGGAAACAATAATTCCCATAACACTGCCTAGCGCCGTGATCAGGCCCAGACGGCTGTTGGAATATCCAAGTGCCTGAAGATATACGGCTGCAAAGCTTACGCAGAGGCAAAAGCTCATCCAGTAGCCGGCCTGAACTAACGAAAAAAGGCATTCCGGAGCTTTTCCGGAGCTCTTATTGGATCCAGTATGTAAATGTCGGTTATTTATCTCCACTATTTTCTCCAATTAACTCCAGACGATTCAAATCTGATCATTCCCACCGCACGATCGCGAGGGCTGTCCCATTCCCTACAGTCACCACTGCCTCATTTTCGCCCAGGATCTCATTGGATACGCCGATCGGGAAGCCGTTTGTGATAACTGCATTCTCCAGCTCGTATTTCATACCGCTGATAGAGACATTCTCCAATCTGTCTCCCAGCGAAAACAGGGAAAAACCTCCCGAAAAGCCCTTATGAAACTTTCTCGTCTCATTGCGAATGAGGAAGATCATTTCCTTCTCGGACATAATGTACCCTTGTGCATCATGCTCTTTAATAAAATTCAGTGCCTGGATGTTCGCAAAGGTATGATCCAGGCGTCCGCCAAGAGCGCTGTACAGATAAAACGTCTTATAGCCTCTGCGCAGCCCTTCCCTTATCGCAGCGATCGTATCTGTATCATCCTTTTCCTTCGGCAGGGTAATGATCTTATCCGGGCTCTCCTCTTTGATCTCCTCAAGAAGCCTTCTGCCCTCTCTCCCAAGAGAATCAAAATCACCTATGATGACATCCGGGAATACGCCCAGCTTCTGCAGATAGCTGAGTCCGTTATCCGCAGCGATCAGAAGGTCCCCTTCTTCCTTCTCAATAACAAGAGGCTCAAATTCCCCGGCACACATAATGATACATTTAGACATTATTTCCTCCAGTTGTTATAATCAGATGCAAAAGTGTTGCTATTCACGGTCGATCATGACAGAATGGCTCCGGCGTCATGCTTGCATGTAAGGCGGAGACTTTCTGGCAGGATCTGACCTGTGAAGCAGGAACCTCCACCCAATGAGCAAAACACATCTGCATCGGCAGATGGTTCACGCGTGAAACGCGTGGTTTTGCGAATGCAGCGTGGAGGGACCGTGAATAGTAACGAAAAAGGCAGAAAATACATGAATTCAAAAATTACAAGCGAGACCCGAACGCACAATTTCAAAACGGACTCCGGCGAAGTTCTGGCACTCTCTTATACGCTGTGCCGCTCCGCCAGAAGGACCTATTCCCTTCAGATCTCTCCGGAGGGTGAGCTTACTGTCAGGGTCCCCCGCCGTATGCCGCTGTATGAGATCGCTAAGATCCTGGATGAACGCTCCGGCTGGATCCTCAGCAACCGTAGCAGGCAGATCGAAAAATACGGCAGAAAACCTGTATCAGGCCTGACCGAGGAAGAAAGAACCAGACAGATCGCTTATATAAAGCGACAGCTGAAGCCCCTGATCGAGGACAGGATCCGGCATTACGAGCCGCTGCTGCCCGCATGGCACCGCAGGATCACCTCTGTCACGATCCGCTCCCAGAAAACAAGGTGGGGAAGCTGTTCCTCCCGAGGTACGCTCTCCTTTAACTGGAAGCTCTATCTGGCTCCGGTCGAGGTTCTCGATTATGTCATCGTACATGAACTAAGCCATCTCTGTGAGATGAACCACTCCGACTCGTTCTGGGCCCTAGTCGAACGCCTGATGCCGGATTACCGCATCTGGTACAAGTGGCTTAAACAGAACGGCGGTACACTTGATATCTAACTACTATACCATATGCCGACAAGAAACGGGCAGGAAACAGCCAGGATGTAAATCATCCGGACCATTTCCTGCCCGTTTTGCGTTTTTGATTTTTGTATGGAACTTTAAGATCTGCTCTGCTGCTTCGTCATCACAGAGCAGGGAAGGCTTAGCCCATCTGCTCGAGAAGCTTGTTCGCGCTGACCAGTTTGACGCAAAGTGCAAAGAGTTCTGCTGCTGTGCGAAGCTCTGCGAGAGTCGGAGACGTCGGCGCGATACGAATATTGCTGTCATGCGGGTCTCTGCCATAAGGCCAGGTAGCGCCTGCGCCTGTAAGAGTCACGCCCGCTTTCTTTGCGCGGCTTACGATCTCTTTCGCGCAGCCGTCAAGAGAATCAAAGCTGATGAAATATCCGCCGTTAGGCTTTGTCCAGGTGCCGATCTCAAGGCCCTGCAGCTGCTCTTCGAAGATGCTCTCAACAAGCTCGAACTTGGGTCTGATGATATCCGCATGCTTTCTCATGTGCTCCGTCATGCCGTGAATATCTTTAAAGAAACGCACATGGCGAAGCTGGTTGACCTTGTCGTGGCCGATCGTCTGGTTCTTGATCTGGTTCTTGATATCGACAAGGTTATTTTCAGACGTTGCAAGAGCTGCTATGCCGCTTCCGGGGAATGTGATCTTGGAAGTGGACGCAAACTTGTAGACAAGATCGGGATTTCCGGCGCGCTTGCACTCCGCAAGGATCTCAATAATATGATCCTGGTTCGTATCATAGAGGTGATGAATGCAGTATGCATTATCCCAGAAAATACGGAAGTCATTGGCGGCAGGCTCGAGGCGGGCAAAACGGCGGACCGTCTCATTGCTGTAGGAATAGCCCTGCGGATTGGAGTACTTGGGAACGCACCAGATTCCTTTGATGGACTCATCCTCAGCGACCAGTTTTTCCACCAGATCCATATCGGGACCTGACGGAGACATCGGGACCGGGATCATCTCGATCCCAAAATACTGGGTGATCGCAAAATGGCGGTCATATCCGGGAGCCGGGCAGAGGAACCTCACCTTGTCGAGCTTGCACCAGGGCGTATTTCCCATGATTCCGTGCGTCATGGCGCGTGCGACAGTATCATACATGACGTTCAGAGAGGAGTTGCCGAAAATAATGATATTATCCGGATGATTCTCCATCATATCGCCGAGCAGGACCTTTGCCTCCGGAATGCCGTCAAGCTTTCCGTAGTTGCGGCAGTCCGTTCCGTCTTCACAGGTCAGGTCCGCATTGGAATCCAGGACATCCATCATACCCATGGACAGATCCAGCTGTTCTTTGCAAGGTGTGCCTCGGGACATGTTCAGGCTCAGGTTCATAGCCTGAAAGCCTTTGTACTGTTTTTTGAGCTCAGCGATCTCAGCCTGCAGTTCTTCTCTAGTCAATTCCTTGTAAGGTTTCATTCTGCCTCCGTTGTGATACTTATTTGGATCGCAAATATACGATCTTATCGTGTTAGCCTCCAGACTTCCGCGCCTTTGCGCTTCGGCCCGGTATTATGTCTCTCGCGGAACGTCTGCTGACGTTACATATTCTTAGGCTGCGTAGTGTGCAGCCTTAGAATTTGTTAGTCTGTTAATCTGCGGAAAGAAATTTCTTGCGGGTGATGAAGTTGTAGACCATGACCACCGCCGTCGCGATGACCTTGCCCACGGTGTAAGCCATGTTGTAGCTCAGCAGATCCTGCATCCATTTCATGGAGCCGTAGATTGGTCCTGTGAAGCCCCAGACGATCAGGGCGTTGATGCCAAGTCCTATGATGGAGAGGATCAGGAAAATAACGAACTCCGCCTTGCGGTCCATATTTTCCTTGCGCTGGAAAACAAATTTGAAACTAAGAATATAGTTGCAGATCACCGATACGGTGAAGCCGAGTGCAGATCCGATCGTAGATGCTGTGGAGAAACTGCTCTCCCCGAGGATCTTCAGCGCAACGTTCATTCCAATCAGGCCGACGATATAATCGATAAAAAAGCAGATCACACCGACGATGCCGAATTTCACTATCTGGTCCAGAAGTTTTTTCATGTCTTTTCAGCCTTCAGGTTACTATTCACGGCCCATCTTAGTGGTATATCTGATTCGTCATGCTTGCAT
>JAFTFD010000366.1 GCA_017449745.1 Lachnospiraceae bacterium | reverse complement strand
GAAGAAGCCGCAAATCCAAAGGACATGTGCCGGGGATCTTTTCTCATTCGAACCGCTACTCCGTAAACAACGGCGTCGAATAGTACCTGTCTCCGCTGTCAGGCAGCAGCGCCACGATCACCTTGCCTTTGTTCTCCGGGCGCTTTGCCAGCTCGATGGCACCGGAGAGAGCGGCTCCTGCGGAAATGCCCACGGAGATGCCCTCTTTCCTTGCCAGCATTTTTGCTGCGGCAAAGGCCTCTTCTGCGGTCGCTTCATACAGCTCATCGTAGATCCCGGTATTCAGGATCGAGGGGACGAAATTAGCCCCGATCCCCTGGAGCTTGTGAGCTCCGCTTCTCCCTTCCTTAAGGACCGGGGAGTCGGCGGGCTCCAGAGCCACTACCCGGATCTTCGGATCCTTCTCTTTCAGGAATTCTCCGACACCCGTCAGCGTCCCACCGGTGCCGACGCCGGCGATGAATATGTCTATTTTTCCGTCCGTATCTTCCCAGATCTCCGGTCCGGTCGATGCTCTGTGCGCGGCAGGATTTGCCGGGTTGTCAAACTGCCCTGGAATAAAGGATCCGGGAATGCCTGCTGCCAGCTCCTCCGCCTTTTCGATGGCTCCCGCCATGCCTTTTGCCCCTTCTGTCAGAACGATCTCCGCGCCATATGCCTTCAGGATATTTCTCCGCTCCGCGCTCATGGTATCCGGCATGGTCAGAATGACTTTATAGCCCCTTGCGGCCGCGATGGCAGCCAGCCCGATGCCCGTATTTCCGGAAGTCGGCTCAATGATGACTGAACCTTCTCTTAAAAGGCCCCGGCTCTCTGCGTCTTCGATCATCTCTTTGGCAACGCGGTCCTTGGCGCTGCCTGCGGGATTCAGGTATTCAAGCTTTACGAGAACGGTCGCCTCAAGGCCGAGTTCTCTCTCTATGTTCGTCACCTCCATCAGGGGAGTATGTCCGATCAGTTCCGTAATGTCTTTATATATTCTGCCCATTTTTCACACTCTGTTTCTGAACTGCTGCTGGCAGCGCACTCTGGGCGCTGCCTTTGCACAGGGTCCTGTGTCCGGGATCCGGATCATTTCAGTGTCAGGGTAACTGCCTGCTCGCCGATTCCCTCGCCGCAGACTTTCAGGACAGCTTCTCCGCTCTCGTACCCGGCGCGAACGATCGCAAGTGCTCTTCCTCTATATGTGTGGAAGCTTCCGCTCGTGTAGTTCTCTGCCGTCACAGGATTGCCGCTGCCGAATCCAAGCAGCTCTGCGCCGCCTTCCACAGCAGCCTGCAGTGCGCACTCAGCGTCCGGTACAACATTGCCCTGTGCGTCCTGGATCTCTGCGCGTACATAGATCAGTGCGTGGCCGTCTGCAACCGCTTCTGTTTTCTCCGGGATCAGCTTCAAAGCTGCAGGTGCGCCGACAGTCCTGAGGGTATCTCTGGATACCTCCTTACCGGCCGTTCTGCTGACCGCAACAAGCTCGCCGGGGGTGTAGACTGTCTCGAACAGGAAGCTCTTCGGCAGAGCCGGATCATCACTGACCGGTGCTTCGCCTGCCTTGCAGACGCCGACAGATTCGCCGTTCAGGAACAGTTCTACCTCTTCTGCGCCGCTGAACACGGCAACCTTGACCTTTTTTCCCTCCTTGCCGGCCCAGTTCCAGTTTTTCTGAACGCCGGTGAATCCCCACATGCTGATGAGCTCTTTTCTGTCAAAATCAGCGGGATCATAGGAGAATACGTATGTATTGCTGCTTCCCCAGACGACGGAGCGATATGCGCCCTGCGGCAGCAGTACGCCTGTCACGTCGTAGTCAGCATCGTTCGCGGTCCTCCAGGGGAACACGGATGTGTGTGAGGAAAGAGCGAAGGGACCGCCGTTCAGGATCGGATCATCCGCGTCAAAGAAGATCGCTTTGCCGATTCCCGCCTCACCGATATAGTCAAACGCCGTCCAGGTAAAGTCGCCGATGACATAAGGTGTGCTCTCCACCATCGGCCACTGGATGCCGATCTGCTTGGGATAATTCTCGGAGCCGAGGATCACGCGGTCCGGGAAGAGCTCGTGGCTGTGAGGGTATTTGTTCTCCATATAGTTATAGCCGACGATATCCAGCCCGTTTGTAAAGCACTCTGTCAGCGCCTCCCAGCTGTGATCTCCGCCGCCCTCGATGTCCGCGTTCTGTACGGAGGTGTCGCCGGATTTCAGGGCCATAAAGGCCTTGAGGCCTTCCATCTGCAGCTCGTCGTCAAGACCGTTCCAGAAGGAGCAGATGCCGTTGGAGACCGGACGGCTGGGATCCAGCGCGCGTACGGTGTCAGCGAGCTGTGTTGCCAGCGTATATCCGTTGTTCAGGCCGCCTCTTTCTACGATCTCATTTCCTGTAGACCAGATCGCAATACTGGGGTGCACCCTGTCTCTCTTAACAAATGCCGTGAGGTCTTTCTTCCAGTCGGAATCAAAGAACATATTGTAATCGCCGGGCTGTTTTCCCATGCCCCAGCAGTCAAACGCCTCGTCAAAGACATACATGCCGAGCCTGTCGCAGGCCTCGATCAGTGCCGGTGAAGGCGGATTGTGTGTTGTCCTGACCGCGTTGAACCCGACCTCTTTGAGGAGGGAAAGCTTTCTGTATTCCGCGTCATAGAGGGAGACGGCGCCCAGGAGGCCGTTGTCGTGATGAAGGCATCCGCCCTTGAGCTTGACGGTCCTGCCGTTGACGCGAAGGCCGTGAACAGCGTCCGCTTTGATGGTATGTACTCCGAAAATAACAGAATTCTCATCCGAGATCTTCTCCTTATTTTCGGTCATGTGTGTTCTGAAAACACCGAAATCCGTCACCTTCGCCGTGACTTTGTAAAGGTTCGGTGTGCGGTCATCCCACAGAAGAGGATGCTCGAGGATCATCGTCATCTGCGCGGTCTCTTCCCTGCCGGGGTTGATCTGGATCTTTGTGCTCCTGCGCAGCACTTCTTTTCCGCTCTCCTCTTCGTTCAGGACGACGTCTACGCTGACGATCCTGTTCTCGAGCGTCTCATTGGCGATATCGATCTGTGCTTTCAGCACGGCATACTCCGGTGTGCCGTCCGCCGCAAACTCAATATGATCTGTATAGACAAAAATACCGTCGCTCTTTAAGTAGACCTTCGGTGTGTGGATCAGCTCAACACTGCGGAAAATACCTGCGCCGGAATACCAGCGGGAGTTGGGCTGCATGCTGGGATTGACCGTCACGAGCAGGCGGTTCGCTGCGCCGAAGACGACGTACGGGGTCAGGTCCACCACAAAGGGAACGTATCCGTAATGCTGCAGAGCTACTTTATAGCCGTTGAGTTCTACCGTGGCGTTCATCATCACGCCGTCAAAATGCAGGAATACTTTTTCCTCTTTCCACTCCTCCGGGATCTCCAGCATCTTGACATAATATGCCACGCCTTCCGTGTAATATCCGCTGGCAGGCCCTGCCGGCGCGTCCTCACGCACCTCAGACTCTACCATGTAATCGTGCGGGAGATTTACGATCTTTTCAGTCCCGTCATCCCTGAACATTTTCTGAAGGTTATAGACTCCCCGTCCGAATTTCCATTCCTTATCAATATTGATATTACGCATTTTTCCCTCCTGGATCTCTTGCTTTCAGCTGTCCTTCCCCTGTGCTGTTTCCTGTGCCGGGTAATACAGCCCTTAAACGGCCGCCGGCAAACTGCTGCAGGACATATCTGTTTTGTGATCAATTATATAGTATACACATTAATTGATCCTGTTTGAAGGGACATTTTCGCTATCACAGTACAAAACTCGACTCGAAAACCAGGCTCAGAATTCAGTCCCGAAATTCATCTTGTTTTCGTGGGAAACACCATATCGTTATTGTATAATGGTTACAGCAGGAACTAACGGAAAGGAGGCCCTCATATGGGTACTGAAGATCTCAGATCTGCCGCTCTGAAAAAAGGAAAAGACTTTGCCGCCGGGAAGGCGCCTGATCCCAAGGCCTTCCTTCTCAAAAAGGTGAACGGATACCTGAACGTCGCCACAGGCACTGTATCCGGCGTATTCGCAGGCAACGCGTGGGCGACTGTCAAGGGATTCTTAAGGGATCCTGAATATTATCTGTCCAGGCCCGGTGCCTGGTATAAAGGCCTTATCGTCAGCGGTGTTATAACAGCGCTCCTCGTGGCCGGAATAGGCATTGCCAAAAAGGTCCTCAGAGACAGATTGGGCGTCGACCTCGAGTCTGGAGAGATCAACGTCTCCGGCAAATCTAAAACACCAGCAAATAAGGCCGCCGCACCTGTTAAGGATACAAAAAGCGCGGCATCCGGATCATCCCCGGCGGAGGCAGGATCCACCTCTGAGACACCCGCTGCTGTTTCAAATACCGCGCGGAAAACATCCGGTTCCAATAAATCCACCGCAAAATCAAAGGGGAAACGCAAAAGAAAACACAGGCAGTAAGCGATTTACATCTTTACTTACATTAGAATATGAGTATAATAATCACTGGTCGGAGCACCTCCGGCCGGTTTGACAGAGTAGGAAACCGAGCGTACAGTGCCTTTCGGACGGGGAGTTGCCGGAGGGACGAAGAAACGGATCAGATCGTTCTGTTCGCGGTTCGGCTTCCGCATCCCGCTGCAAAGATGATGACTCATAGGGTTTCATGAATCATACCTTCTTATGCGGACGGGTCTGCAAAAGGAGGTTTTTTTATGTCTGAAAAAATATCTTTACGTATGCTGACCGTCCTCGCCGTCCTGATCGCCATGCAGATCGTGCTCTCGCGCTTTGCCTCGATCTCTGCCTGGAACGTGCGGATCGGTCTCGGCTTTATCCCCGTTGCCGTCAGCGGCATTCTCTTTGGTCCTGCTGCCGGCGCTCTGGTCGGCGCGATCAGTGACGTGATCGGAGCTATCCTGTTTCCCAGCGGCGCCTTTTTCCCGGGTTTCACCCTGAAGGCCGCTCTTTCCGGTGCGCTCTATGGTTTTGTTTTTTCCGGCTTTTTCCGGAAACGCCTCGCAGAAGGAATGCCGCGGCAGATCGTTCCGCCCCTTATTGCGGCCCTGATCGACCAGTGGATCCTGGGATTCCTGCTCAACACATATTTTATCAGCGTGCTGTACGGGTCCAGTTTTAAAGGTCTCCTGGCTGTGCGCTCCGTCCAGGCCGCGGTCATGTGCGTCGTCCAGGCGATCCTTCTGTACGTGCTGCAGAAGATCCTCATGAGACCGGATATCAGAAAGGTACTCAGCCGGCAGCACTAAAGAACACATCCGCTGTTTTTTACACGAAACAT
>JAFTFD010000365.1 GCA_017449745.1 Lachnospiraceae bacterium | reverse complement strand
GATTTCATCTGTTTTGTCGTGCTCATGACTATTTTTTTATCTTCCAAACACTTGTTTTTCTTGTTTTTGGATAGAATTGATCAAAGGCGAGAAAAGTGAAGGTCAAATAAAGAACAAGAGTAACTGTGCGAGCAGTGTCTGTGTCCAGACAAACGCTCCGCATGCTCGTTGGGGAAGCACCCCAATCCCCTTTGACATCACCGGCAGAACCGGCGATGAGCTGAGAGGCAAAAATGCCACTTGATGTGATGACAGAAAGTTTGAAGACTGTCTACGAGGAAATAAAAATCGTTTTTCATGCACAGAAAAGACCGCCCATCGGTTTGACAGGCGGCCTCAAATGTAATTTCACAATGTTACTGCTCTACGCCGAAATCCGTCTGGGATGATTCATCCAGATAAGATTCGATCTCTGAAATTCTTTCTTCCAGATATGCCTTCACATCTTCACAGCATTTTTTGCCGATCAGGATCCTTTTCGGAAGTTTTCCGCTTTCAATGATACTATACAGAAATGCTGCTGCTTTTTCGGGATCTCCTTCCTGCTTGTGATTATTGGCCACGAGAAAATCCCTGGCCGCGTGAACAGCCGATCCTTCATAAGCTGCCAGCGAAGTTTTTGCATGTTTCATAGAACTGTTGTCCCGGAAATCCGTCCGAAATGAACCGGGCAGGATAGAAGCAACCTGGATTCCGAAAGGTGCCAGTTCCATACTGAGCGCTTCCGACAGTCCCACAACCGCATACTTGGAAGAACAGTAAGCGGAGCTTCCGAGGAATCCCATGGCTCCTGCCTGAGAGGAGACCGTCAGGATCATGCCGCTTCCCTGGTTACGCATAACGGGGAGGACAGCCCTGGTAACATTCGTCACGCCAAAGAAATTCGTTTCCATCAATGTTCTGAGTTCTTCATCCGATACTTCCTCAAAGGCACCGCTCATACCGAAACCGGCATTATTGATCAGCACATCGATCCTGCCGAATTTCTTTATTCCTGCAGCGATCGCGGCGGCGACTTCCTCTTTTTTCGTAACATCCATAATGACCGGAAGCACACTTTCGTTTTTCATCAACGGATCAGCAGCGTTGATTTTGCGGACCGTGGCAATAACCATGTCGCCGTTTTTGACCGCTTCCTCCGCAAACGCACGGCCCAATCCACGGCCGGCACCCGTGATCATCCATACTCTGTTCATGTTTCTTTTCCCTGTCTTATCTTACTCATTGAGCGATGTAAAGAATCCGCCCATCTGTTCATAGTTAATATTGAAATACCGGCCTTCTTCACCTTTGTCCAGTGCCCGGATCTGTTCCATTTCCTCATCACTCAGTTCAAAATCAAAGATCTCGATGTTTTCACGGATATGATCCGAATTGGTGGAACCGGGAACTGCGCACAGGCCTTCCTGCATATGCCAGCGCAGGATCACCTGGACGACGCTCTTCCCATGTGCTTCAGCGATCGCTGTTAGGGTCTCGTTCTGCAGAAGATTCGGATCCGCATGCCCAATAGGATACCAGCATTCGACCTGCATACCATACTGTGCAGCGAGGACCCTGGTTTCCTGGCGCTGGGCAAAGGGGTGGCATTCGATCTGTGTGATCTGCGGACGGATCTCTGCCTCCTCCATGATCTGATTAAAGGCATCCATGTAATTATCGAAATTGCTGATGCCGATCGCCCGAACTTTTCCGGCTTTATATGCTTCCTCCAGATCATGCCACGCGCCCATATAGTCGCCGGCAGGATGGTGCAAATAGATGCAGTCCAGATAATCCAGCTGAAGCCGTTCCAGCATGTCATCGATCGCCTTTGCCGTGACGCCTTCACCGAATTCACTGGGCCAAAGCTTACTGGTCACCCAGATCTCCTCACGGGGAATACCGCTGTCGATGATACCCTGTCCAACGCCGGTCTCATTAAAATATCCGTGCGCTGTATCGAGATGGCGGTATCCTGCCTGCAGTGCAGCGACAACAGCATCATGGGAAGTATCGTTCAGAAGCTTTCTGCCGCTTTCGCTGGAATCCCTTTCCAGGCTCTGTATCTGGGTACCAAGTCCCAGCTGAGGCACCTGGACACCGTTGCTTAAGGTGATCAGTGGAACGCCGCCAACAGAGGAAATGTTTGATACTGCTGATGAAACATCTTCCGGAACATTGGAAACCGTTTCCGTTTCAGGCGCATCTGTTTCTTCTAATGCTGCCGTTTCTGCAGATACGGTTTCAGCTCCCGAGGTCTGACCGGAATTCTGATTACCACATGCACTAAGTGAAACCAACAAGACTAATGCCAATACCAGGCTGATGATTCCAGAAACTCTTTTTTTCATATGCGGCCTTTCCTTTCTTTTCAGGTCAAAGAACACTATCTGTCTCTCATCTGACCGTTTTTCCCATTTCATATGCCTGTTTGAAGACAGGACTCTTTTTGATCTCTCCAGGCTGATATACGCTGGTCCCATAGATGACGCCTTTTTCTTCGGCACCTTCGACACAATCGGCATAACCTCTGAAGCAGGCAAGTGTCGTTTCCTGTGCAGCCTTATCAGCATCCGCACAGGTGACGATATAATAGAATTCCTTGTTCTTCACTTCGGTCCAGCGGGCCAGTGTCCGATCAATAAGCGCTTTCATCTGGGCATCGATCGAATAGAAATATACGGGGCTTGCAAGAACTATTACGTCCGCGTCGATCATCTTCTGCAGGATGTCTGCCATGTCATCTTTCTTTGCGCAAACCCCGCCGGACTGTCTGCAGTAATAGCAGGCGCTGCAGAAGCCGATTTTCTTTTCCGCAACGCGGATCTTGATCGCCTCATTGCCGGCTTCGACTGTTCCGCGCATAAACTCATCACACAGAAGATCTGAATTTCCGCCCTTTCTTGGGCTCCCTGATATAATCAATACTTTCTTGCTCATTTCTATAAACCTTACACTTTCTTTTGATTCTTATATGCCACTACAGATGGAAGCAGGCCGGCCAGGATGACGAACACCAGCGTGAGCGGTGGACAGAGCACCATTGCGATCCCAAAGCCAATCACCTTAATTGCAATATCGATCCACATGATCCGATCTACCGCCTTCGTCTCGTTATAGAAATCCCTGTCTTCCCGGTTTGCCTCTCCTACAAATCGGTTGAGGACGATATTCGCAAAGCTGACCGCAAGAACAACAAGCAGATAAGCTCCATTGGCAAAACGGCTCATGAAATTGCTGCCGACAAAGTCTGTTACCCAGGGAAAGAGGGATGCAAAAAAGAGCATTACGATGCTGCACCAGACGACCCGGTTGTCGATCCTTTTTATCCGCTGCCACTGGGAATGAAGGTTCACCCACATAGCCCCCAGCCAGAAGAAGGAAATGATATAGCTGACAAAGCTTTGACGGAGTGCCCAGACCGCTGCCCAGCTTGCTTCAGACGGTTTCTCCAGTTCCAGCACCAGAATGGTCATAATGATGGCCAGTATTGCATCTGTAAAGGCCGCCAAACGATCCTTATTCACACGAAATGCCTCCTATGCCAGCTTTCCATATTGTTCATCATCAACGGGTTCGCACCACTCTGTTCTCGTGTTTTCTCCGGGTATCTCCTGTGCAACATGCTGGAACCACGAGTCAGCTGCCGCACCGTGCCAGTGCTTAACATTTGCCGGGATATTCACCACATCGCCAGGATGCAGTTCTCTCGGTTCCTTTCCCCATTCCTGGTACCATCCCCTGCCGTATATGCAGACCAACAGCTGTCCGCCACCTTTGTCGGAATGATGGATATGCCAGTTATTCCGGCAGCCCGGTTCAAAGGTCACATTGAAGGTCGGTATCTGCTCCATCGTGAGCGGAGCCAGGTAACTCTGCCCGATAAAGTACTGTGCGAATGCATCATTGGGCTTTCCGACGGGGAATGCCGAAAGACCGGAAGGAACACCCTCCGGAAGGTCTGCATTTTCTTCATCCCCGTAGACCTCCTGGATCATCGGGAAAGTACTCCAGGCTTTCGGCCATCCACAGTAAAAAGCAAGCTGCGTTGCAATCTCGATGGCTTCCGTCTTTGTCAAGCCGTGCTCTTTTCCCAGTGCCAGATGGCTTTTTAGCTGAGGATACAGCCCTGCGGAAAACAGTGCGGCAATTGTAATCATGCTGCGGTCTCTCGGAGAGAGTTCCTTTTCCCTCGACCAGACTTCTCCGAATAAAACATCATCATTCAGTTCTGCAAATTTCGGGGCAAGATTGCCCAGGTGATCTCTTCCCGCTGTCTGTTTCTTCATAACCAGTAAACTCCTCCTTACTCGTTTTTCATGTTGCGTTCCCAGAATTCCACGGCACGATCCAGCCAGCCTTCCGCAGCGGTACCCTTGCCCAAACCAAAGCCATGGGACAGGCCATTGAAGATCTCGATCTCTGCGTCTGTACCGTTTGCCTGAATGGCATTGATTCGCCGTTCCATCGTCCTGTAGGAAGCAATCCCGTCATTTGTTCCGACAGCGCTGTAGGTCGGCGGTTCATTGCCATATACTTCCGAAAGCCCTGTGTAATTGACAATTACTGCAGCCGGACGGGGATAAGCATCTTCTCCGAAGCTCTGCGTGTCGTAGCTGCCAAGCCACGCCGCCATTCGAGCACCTGCCGAGCCTCCCCAGAGGGAATAATCGGAAGTGTCCACCTGCAGCTCTTCCGCATGTTCAAAGATAAATGAGATTGCTCTGGCCAAATCCTCACAGGCAGTCTGCGCGCCGGGACGGTAGATCAAAGCAAACGCATTGTAACCCATCTTTGAAAGCTCCAAAGCATGCGGGAAGCTGTCATGCATCGCGCCAACGTAGGCAAAGCCGCCGCCCGCGTTTACGACGGCAAACTTTGCACCCGGGTCTCCGCGGAAGAAAAACAACCCTGTGTCCTCCTTGGCAGGATCTGCCGCCTTTTCTTCGTCAGAGTAGATGTCATAGAAAATCGTTTCCCCGGCTTCGGCATGGCTTTTCAGGTAATTGCAGATCTCAACCGTCTTATCCGGATCAATGTTGCTGTACCAGGTAAGGCGGAGACTTCCCAGCGTATTACCGCTCATATAGCCGCTGTCGACCGGGAAGATCAGCCTTCCGTAATCGCCGAAAGCGGGATCATTCTGAACTTCTTCGATCCCGGTCTCCTTCGTGTAGACAGCAGTCTGCGCTGCATCGGAAACCACGAGGGTTTTGTCTGAATCCCGGAAAAACAACGGCAGCGCATTGTACAGATATTCCTGTACGGCATCAAAGTCATGATACCCGCCGTCCTTCAGATGGAACATATAATGCTCCGGTGTGAACACATCCGAACGCTCCAGCATTTCCTCCGCCATGTCGATGGACTGGCTCTTGACCGCATCCTGGGTGCCAACGACGTGATAAATGAAATAGCCGCGTTCGTTAAGGTTGTTATCCTTCACGATCTGCTCGATAAAGTCCACATTCCTTTCGATCTGAAAATCTCCGTAAGTGCCGTAATACCAGCAGGATCCGCTCATCGGCAGGAAATAACGAATATAATCTGTGTTATAACAGAACTGCAGCCAGGTCGTGACCGAGCCCAGGGAAAAACCGCCGAAAGCACGGTGATCCCTGGATGCCTTCAGATCCTCATCTGATGCAGACTTGGCGTAAGTGTGAAACCTTCCTTCCACCGCCGGCATCAGGTTCTCTTCGAAATCCCGGTGAAACTGCCGGAACTCCGCAATGGAACCGCTGAAATCTGTATTGCTGTTTTTGTTGTAGAACGTGGCTGATACGATGATAACCGGCGGGATATCGCCGTTTTCGATCAAGTGATCAAACATGTTTTTGGTTGAAGTGTATTCAAAGTATTCGCCTGCATGTCCGCCCCATCCGTGCATCAGATAAACGATGTTATATCGGGTATCTTCATCGTTTTCGTCATAGCCGTAAGGAGTATAGACATAGGCTGTTTTTGTGATTGCCGCTCCGTCTCTGACATAATCCTTCGAATCATAATCCAGCCGGGTCACAGTGCCGGGATGGTCGGATGCGATCTTGTATGAAGACGGAACAGCGGCAGTATATCCTGTTTGTTCCATAGTTTCCTTATTCTCTGATGAGGCATTGCCCGAGGGTTCTTTCGTGTCCTCTGATGACGCCTCTGTTTCATTTTGTTTTGTTTGTTCCTGCATCTGGTCTTGAGTCCTTGCACAGGCAGCCAGAGTTCCGATCAGAAACAGGAAGCATATCAATAAAATCATTTTCTTCAAGTACATGTGCCTCTTTTCTCAATGCGCTCCGAACAGCCACCCCATGATGCTTTTGTCTTTTGCAAATGCCTGCCCGCCCATATGCTGATCTGTAAAGCCTCTGGCGGTAAAATATTGTTCCTCTTTTATATCCAGGATGAGCAGACTGTCGATCTCTCTATCGGTCAGGCCTTCGGCCAAATACAGGTCATGCAGCTTCTCATAAGCATCCCTCAGCGGCTTCGATCCGTAGTAACTGTCACTTTCTCCCGTTACCAGATACACCGGCGTCCGTGCCTTCACCAGGGCAACCATATCGCCATCCCACTGCGTTGCGCAGCACAGGAATGCCGTATAGAGTTCCGGCTTTTTTGCCATCACGATAGAGCCGGTTTCTCCACCGCCGGAATAACCATGCAGATATACCTTTTCCGGGTCGATGTTGTAATGAGCAAGGAAATACTCTGTCAAAGCAATGGCCTGATTAGCCGAGTACTCTCCCCAGTCATTCAGCTGCGTGGAGAGGACGATCATCTCATCGTTATATTGAATGGCTTCCACGCTGAAGTCTTCGACCATGTTGGCTCCGACACCCTGGAAATACAGTCCCTCCCATCCTGGAAGTGTAACAAACAGAGCATACGGCTTCGTACCATCATAGATCTCCGGTATGTAACTGGAATAGTGGATATCTCCGTGCTCCGGCGAATGCAGGATATTGTCATTGATAAACCCTCTCTGCATTTCTTTGCCGACTGTGATCTCACCGGGCACGGAGTACGTCATTCCAGGTCCAGTCCCTCCAGCCATGAAAGCACTGCTTCCTTTGTGCTGTCTTTTCCGGCATCCTCCCCGCGAACCGCAAGCCCCTCCAGAAAGGTTGCATTCGGTTC
>JAFTFD010000364.1 GCA_017449745.1 Lachnospiraceae bacterium | reverse complement strand
TTTCCAGGCCGCTGCCATGTATATCATTCCTGCACTTACTTGTTTTGGTATACAAAGCCATTAAGATTCGCAAAGCAATTTAGCTATTTACTCAATTGAATCGCCCATTAATTAAGCTGTTTTTTCTGTGTCCCAGCATTACTGGGCTAGTTACTCAATTAAATCCCACTATAATTAACCCTATACCAGGCAATACTAATGAGCAGTTACTGCATTAAAGACCACAATAATTCATATGCATCAATCATCGATCGGTATAAGGACATAAAAGTCTTCGCAAAGGTGTTGATGCAGCTGCTGAGATAACAATATAAGATAAGGGCCGTTTATGGTAAAATTTGAATGACTACGACTGCATACGCAGAAAATAATGGAAAAGGATAAGCATTATATGACAAGCTATGTATGAACAGATATCCATGTTTGATCAGACAGATGGCAGGGAACCAGAGACTATCACCTGGAATCTCTGGCACGGGTGCATACGCGTTTCTACAGGCTGTAAACACTGTTATATGTTCCGCAGGGATGAAGAAGTGGGGAAAGATCCCACTCGTGTTTATAAAACAAAATCCTTCAATACTCCAATCGAAAAGTATAAAAAGTCAGGATTATATAAAATACCCTCCGGGAGTCTGATCTATACATGTTTCAGTTCGGATTTTTCGATCACGCATGAGCCAATGCTTTCGCAGATCAATATCAAGCCGTATCTTAGCAGTCCACTGTGGCAGAGAAAGGCTGCATCAGGGGAAATATATGGAGTGCAGTTCTATTATCATCAAACAGGGGCGAAACTGATCAGAGGCAGCAAGCTGTATACGATTGCAAGAGAGCTGCAGCACTCACAGGCACAAAAGGCCGGACTGGACTATATACCGCCGGATAGTTAGGAGGAGAACTACAGCATGCAGGAATTCAGGGAATTAGCGGATAAGCTGAATAGAGAGAACGATCTGACTAGAGAAGAGTTCTTGTCGATGATATCTATGCGTGGGGATCTGGCAAAAGAGGACAGAGATTATCTGTACGGGCTTGCAAGAGAAAAGGCCGATTCCGTCTACGGAAAAGATATTTATCTGCGCGGACTCATTGAGTTTACGAATTTTTGCCGGAACAACTGTCTCTACTGCGGCCTGCGCAGGGACAACCGCAATGTCAACCGTTACAGACTGACAAAAGAACAGATCCTGGAATGCGCTGACCGCGGTTATGACCTTAATTTCCGCACTATTGTGCTGCAGGGTGGCGAGGATCTTCACTATTCGGATGCGGAAATATGTGAAATCGTTTCCGGAATCAAGGAGCTGCACCCCGACTGTGCCGTGACGCTCTCTATCGGAGAAAAAAGCCGGAAAAGTTACGAGGAATATTTCAGGGCAGGCGCTGACCGTTATCTTTTAAGGCATGAAACTGCCAATGAGGAACACTACGGCCGCCTTCATCCGTCAGAGCTGAGCATGAAAAACCGAATGCAGTGCCTCTATGATCTTAAAGAGATCGGATATCAGGTGGGGGCAGGTTTTATGGTGGGATCGCCTTATCAGACAGAGGACTGCTATGCGGATGATTTTGCATTTCTGCACGAGCTGCAGCCGGAGATGATCGGCATAGGACCGTTCATTCCGCACCATGAAACGCCTTTTAAGGATGAGAAAAAAGGGACATTAGAGGATACTCTGTTTTTCCTTGCTGTATTAAGATTATCCTTCCCGGATGCACTGCTCCCGGCTACGACAGCACTCGGCACGATTCATCCTCTCGGAAGAGAGATGGGGATCCAGGCAGGTGCCAATGTGATCATGCCCAATCTTTCCCCCGTCTCCGTCCGTAAAGATTACCTTCTCTATGACGGAAAGATCTGCACCGGGGATGAAGCCGCGGAATGCAGGCACTGCATGGAACTGAGAATGGAGAAAATAGGGTATCACGTTGTCACCGCGAGAGGAGATCATGCACGGTTCGTTGAAGGCCGATTGCATTAACATTCCACGTGTTTGTTTCACCATCACGGTTACTCTAAAAAAGCAACAACCGCCACGATGCCAAGTGACGGTTGTTGTTTGTTTCTATTCTTCATTCTCTCAAGGATCATATATACTGGTTTATATATATGATCACTCAATTATTTTTTTTGCAAATTCAGCTGCTGCCTTTAAGTCATCAGAATTCGGTCTTTCCTTATGGATGCCTTTAAATTCTCCTCTGCAATGGAACTCCCGTTCGTCCATTGGAATCCCGACCTTTTCCGCCTCAGCTTTGACTTTCTTATAAGTCGAATTGAGCATAGCCGCGGAGCCGAAATTCACGATGCGCCCTACTTTGTCTTTCTCCAGTGATTGAACAAACTTACGTACTTCGGGATCAATACTGAAAGCATAATAGGAATTTCCCAGGAAAAGGATATCCACAGGCTCTGTAATCGGACTGCTGATTGGAAGTGCCTCTGTACCGACTGCATTGGCAACCGCCTCTGCCAGCCGTTTCGTGTTTCCTGTCTTTGTGTAATATCTGACTGCGATCTTCATATGGTTTGCTCCTTCCTCAAGTCATTTAGACTCCAGCCTTCTTCAGTTAAATGATTGCTTTCATTATAACATATATACCAAGCCTTCTGTCTCATATCTGATGCACCACATTATAAAGAAAACGAAAAGCTGCTGTGCCACAAGGCTCCCATGTTGACAAGCCTTGAGTAAAAAGGGCACGGGCATCATTCATCATCTCGTAATGCAGCGTGGCGCAGATCGCCATGAGCTACATCTTCAGCCAGTCAATGCCCGTGTTCGCGATCGTGAGTACGACGAATCCCGGACGCATGCGTCAGAACAGCCGGAGCTTCCAACGAAGTTCCGGCTGTTCTTTGTTCTGTACGATTATTTTTGGAGTTATTCAACAATTACCTTCACACGGTCCAGATTCTTACACTGGGTGAAGATATCCGATGCATCTCCGAAGCGGTTCGCTTTTACCTTAAGGCAGGGGTAATAGATTCCGGGCTTCGCAAACACATGCGTGGAGATAATGCTTGCGTCTCCGTCCTGCCCGGGAATCAGAGTTTCTTCATGGGACCAGTCATTCGTACGTTCATAGTCCCAGGCAGCCCCGGTGACAGAACCGATATTGACTTCGATCTTTGCCTCAAACCGGACTTCCTCGCCGGCCTTTACTCTCGCGACCCTTCCCCCGTTGACACTCGCGAAGGGGACAGGCTGCATGCCGCCTCTCTCGCCGGCATGTGCGGGAAGTGTGATCTGGCCATCGGCGAAAGTGTAATTCATGGTAGGAAGCGGTTCTTTTCCTTGTTCTGCCCAGGCTGCCACATCCAGAAGTGCCTGGTGCAGAGTTCCGAGATAGTCTACCTGGCGCTGTCTGTCATCCAGGTAACCGGCCCGGTCATCGTGGATGCTGTTATCATGGTAATAAAGCCTGAAATCATCGGACTTGCCATGACGGGCGACAGCCTCCCGGTACCAGTCGCCGTGCCAGGGGCATGCGCTCTCATCGATCGCGGAGCAAAGGCCGATGACCTTGCCGTGAATATTACCGTCGATCAGGATCCCTGCGCCGCTTGTCGCGATGATCGGAGCGATCAGGAAGGGAAGCTGCGCAGGAATAGGCTCTCCCTGCTCATTGCGGAACTGATCATATACCTTGTAGGTCGCATCCGGGATCTGATGTCTGTGGAAAAACTGCATCGCGATCGCGTCGGAGTTGTCGATCATGATCTCATCGCCGGGCTGCAGTTCCTTAAAGGGATTTATGTTCTCGGCGCCGTCGTTCTGAGGATGCAGCTCAATGATATCCCCGTTGATTTCCTTAATATTGATTTCCGCTCCCTTGCAGGCACCGGAGAGAACACGGAAACGGCAGTGGAACTGGTAGGAATCTGTCGGAACCAGATCCCTGATGCGGATCTTTGGAAGAGGTTCGCCGCCCAGCATCGTGTTGACCCAGCTGTTATCAACGCTGGTAAACTGTTCTTCCTCCGCAGCAGCGGGTATATCATAAATGATTTCTGTAACTGTGGTGACGTGGCGCATTCTGTCACGAACGGCATCGCTTGCCGGGTCTGCGCCCTCGTATCCTTCTTTCTCCCAGAAATCAGTAAAATACTGAGGGAAGAGGCGATATACAGTTGGAACCAGGACCATCAGCGCACCATCTCCCATGAACGGATGGCAGAACCACGCTCTGTCCGGGAAGCCCATGGCGGAAGCTTCTTTCAGAGCTGCTTTCTGTATCTCATCCAGACCTTCATATATGTCTCCGGATCCTCCGGGTTCCATGGCAGCAACGACTTTCTTAAGTCCGTCTTCTCCAAGTACGCGCACTGCATGCATACGGGAGGCAAATACGTTAGGAGCTGCAATAGGATTAGCCATGACGTACGGCACAGCGCCGTCCCAGATACCTTCCGTAGCTTCCATGGCGCCCATGGTCTTAAAGGAACCGCCGCTTCCGCCAAAGATGTAACCGTAGGGACGTTTGTCTGTTCCATATAGCTTTTTAGCGATCTCGCGGCTGAATTCCGCGGAAGCGGAGCTGGATTTATAGAGCCTGGAAGGGTCTTTTCCTATGACGAATCCGCCCTGGTTGGAGACCACATAGTAGGCTCCGTGCGTGATGCAGAACGAGATCTTGTCGTCCTCGCCTGTCAGCTTTTCACTCTCATGTTCGTCTTCCGGAGCAGGGGATACGTACTGGAAGAAGCGTCCTTCATATTTTTCCTTTTCGGGATAGTAAAAACAGAAGCGGACTTCGTTCGCGCCGTCAAAGTCTGTCCCGCGGAACCCGCCGTGCACATAGTAGTGACGGACAGGCAGATCACGCCATTCCTCGACGTCAATATACGGTTCTGAAAAATACGGATCACCATGAGGGGTATAGAGTGTCTGCTCCATGTTTATGCCTCCTTCCCTGCTTTCATCTTTTCGCGGTTCTCTTCGTTGGTTTTGCGGACTTCGGGCATGATCTTGTCAAGCTTATAAAGGCGGAGTGCCAGATATACGCAGAAATACAGCGCTGCGGGGATCACGGAGTAGAGCAGGCGGACCATCAGCAGGGCGGATGCGCTCTTTACTGCTGCCGTTCCGTCATAACCTGCGGCTCCTAAAAGAATACCGAGCATGCCTGCGCCAAGTCCCGCACCTACTTTGTTGGCGAAACCGTTTACAGCGCTGAGGGATCCCTCCAGCCTGTACAGCCCTTTATATTCGTTAAAATCTGCGCAGTCAATGATCAGAAGAGGTGTCAGCATGGAGATCGGAACCGCACCTGCGCCGAAGAGTACGGCTGCCAGAGCCAGCATCGGGAAGTTGGAACCTGCAAAGAAGTTGATCAAATATCCGACAACAGTCACCAGGACACCGACCCGGATGATCCTGACCGCAGTCGTTCTCTTGAGGAACTGCGGAAGGATGAACATCATCGGGAGAGAGATCATCTGTACTGCTGAAAGTGCGCCCATCAGTCCGACATTGCCTACAATATCCGTAAAGTAGTATACATTGACGCCCATGTTCGTGCAGAAGTTCATGATCAGTGTTGCAAAGGCGATCGCGTAGATATACTTGTTGTTTTTGAGCACGGTGACGACATCTTTGACTTCAAGCTTTTCGCCGGCTTTTACGTCCGTATCGTAAGTCTCTTTGATAAAGAAGAAACGCAGCAGACCAAGCAGCGTCATCGGGACGGCAAAAATAAGGACCAGGGTGATCCAGCCCTGCTGCGAGGTTGCCATCGTTCCCATCAGGATGGGGAAGATAATGTTGAAAATAACGACAACGACCATCGGGACGAGTCCGCCGTAAGTTGAGAGCGCTACATAGTGCTGCTGGTTATTGAAGGCACGGATCATGTATACTGTGCCGTTCGCATTCAGGAACGTCATGAAAATCGAGTTGGAAAGCGCATACATGATAAAGATCCAGATGCACTTCATGGTCATCGAGAACGATGGCGGGCACATAAACAGGCCGACCGTTGCTGCCCAGAGACCGATGATGCACAGTTCGAAGGGACGTCCGCGTCCGATCTTTGTGTTTGTTTTGTCAACGATGAATCCGGCGAAGATATCGGTCACACCGTCAAGGAGCTTGCTGAGCAGCAGAAGTGTTCCTACGGTTTTAGCCGGAACGCCAAGTGTATTTGTGCAGAAAATGGTGAGAAATCCCATGACCATCAGGGCGACGCCCGTGGAACCTCCGCGGATCGACCAGGCAAGAAGTCTGCCCAGGCCGAGCTTCTGCGATGAAGTCTGTTCAGCTGTTTTTACTGCGGTTTCTTTTGAACTCATTTTACCCTCCAAATTGTTGCTAATAATTAGTGCTGTTTCGTATTGTGTAATTGTATTTTAACAACGAGCGGTGAGAGGGTATACCATAATTATTTTATCCATGGTAAAATTTTGTGTAGTTGCTAACAAAACAGGAGGATGAAGCAGATATGAAAACGGATCTGAAAGTCTGGCTGACGCTCTTTTCCCGGGCGACAGGGATCTGTACCAGCGTTTTTCGGGACAGGGAACTTCTGTTTCAGACAGACGAGAGGCAGTGGGATTATAATCTGCCGATGTACCTGGCAAGTTCCTTACCCGATGTGATCCCGGAAATATGGTATTCACAGTCTCCGGAAGGACTGTATTTTGGAGGAGTATCCATTCCATGGGAGGGAGAAGACAGCAGGAACCTTTTGTTCCTTGGACCGGTCCTGCTGGATACCTGCACTCGCAAGCAGGCACGTTCGCTGATGGTGAGACTGGGACATCCCGAGCCGGATGCGGACATTTTTGTCATGCATGCGGAGCGGCATCCGCATATCAGCGTTTCCAGTCTGATCGCTTATTTACAGCTGATATGCGCTTCAATTACGGGAAATGGTTTTCCGGAAGTACCGAATCTCCCATTTCGCTGGAATGAGTTTTTTCCTGCGAAACGGGAACCTCTTCGGGAAATAGAGAAGGAAAGAACCCCCGGGGAAGGACTGGATCTGCAGATCCTTTCCTTATTGGATCATGGCAAGGTCAGGGAACTGCAGTTGTTTTTCAACGAAGCACCTATCTATCATCTTCCTGAAGTGGAGGAAGCGACACGCGACTTTGAACTGCGCCGCGCCTATATGCTGGGAGCGAATATGGTTGCTTCCAGAAGGGCAATGGATGCCGGCGTGGATCCTGCAGTTGCCAATCTGATCAGCGATTCCGTCATCACACAGCTCCTGCAGGCGAGGAGTCTGCATGAATTGGCACCTGTTTTTCAAGATTTCATGCTGGATTATACCCGTGAGGTCGAAAAGGTCAGTGCGTTTCCCTACGCAGATGATATCTGCTGCGAGATCAGCCGGTATGTGATCACCCACATCTATGACAGGCTTTCTACCTCTGTAATAGCAGACGGGGTGCACCTTACACCTTCCTATATCAGTAAACGTTTTCGTGAGGTCACCGGGGAGACGATCACGGACTATATCGCGGAACAGAAAATTCGGGAAGCGGCCTATCTTCTGGATAGCGGGCAGTACAGTCCGGGAGAAATCAGCACTCTGCTGCAGTTCTCTTCCCAGAGCTATTTTATTAAAGTTTTCCGCGCGCAGAAGGGAATGACGCCGCAGGAATACAGAAAGAGGAAGAAGTAGATGACAGGATGAAGAAGGCGGCATAAAATAGGCACAGGCAGTGAGACAGTCAAGAAAGTAGTGGGAGGGATCTCCGGCCTGACAGATCTGTTGTTCAGGTGAAATAGTACAGGCGGGTATTTTTCAGAGATCCGCTCCAATCAGTATGTAAGGCCTAAGAAGGGGACGATCCTGTAACGAGACGGTAGTAGTTTATTCCGAATAACGGCCAAGCATACTGACAAAGGTCTTTCCCATATCGCTGAGGACAGCGCCTTTTCTAATGATGTAGCCGAAAGTCAGCTTTTCGTTCTCTTTGAGCTTGACCACCTTGATGCGGGAAGCATTCAGGGAGTCCCCCAGCATGGCAGTGCCTACCGCATAGCTGTTGAGCCCCAGAAGAATCTCCATCGAGGTGGCCCTTTCATTAGAGCTGATGATCTTCTTGTAATCATAAGTCGCCAGGGCCTCTTCCCGATAATAAAAAGAGGTATTACTCCCCTGGTCGAAGACAAGGCACGGATAGTCCTGCAGTTCATTCAGCGAGATCTCCTCCTCATTTGCAAGAGGATGATCATCCCTGAGATAAACATAGGTGTCTCTGGTAAAGAGTTCATGGAACTCCAGAGAGGCGTCCGCGAAGATTTTCCGGAAGGTGTTCTTATTGAAGTCACTGAGTGCAATAACACCGATCTCGCTGCGCAGCGTCTTGATGTCTTCGATCACTTCGCTGGTCTGCGTCTCCCTGATTGAGTACTGATACTCCGGAAGGTCATACTCTCTGACTGTATCTATAAACGCGTTAACAGCAACCGTGTAATGCTGCATGGAGACGGAAAAAGTGGGCCTCTCTGTTTTCGGATAGAGATATCTGTTTTCCAGACCTTCAAATTGTTCCACCACTGTCCTTGCGTAGGCGATAAAGGTCGCCCCCGCAGCCGTTGTCACAACGCCGTTATGAACTCTTTCAAATATCTGTATTCCGATCTCATTCTCAAGATCTCTTACCGCACTGGAAAGCCCCGGCTGCGACACATAAAGTCTGTCCGCTGCTTTTCTCATGGAACACTCTTCGTCGATCGCAATGACATATTTGAGCTGTAAAACAGTCATATAATAATACTCCTTCCGCTGAAAGTGAATACATGAAGGAGTATAGCATAGTTCCCGCCATTTTTCATTTCCAGTCTCAGAGCCCGACCCTTCTTTTTCGGATCGCATTATATAACTGATGCAATGCCTGCTCTAAGACCGATCTCGGACAAGCGATATTGATCCTCTCAAAAAGGGCTGTTTCCCTGCCGAAAATGATTCCGGAGTCTGTCCAGAGCAGGGCTTCTTCCACGATCAGCCGCTCCAGATCTGCGGGATCCTCTGTTAAGGCGGAGAATTCCAGCCAGATAAGATAAGTCCCCTCCGGTTCGATCAATCTGACTTCGGGGATATTATCTCTGATGAACGAACGTACATAGTCAAGGTTTCCTTTGAGATATATAAGGAGTTCCTCAAACCACTCTTCGCCTCTGGTATAAGCGGATGCGGCAGCGAATATACCGAGCGTGTTTCCCTGACTATATCCTGCGGCGGCGTTTTCAAGTCTGTATTTGCTTCTCGTCTCCCTGTCAGGAATGATGATGTTCGCGATCTGGAGTCCCGCTATATTGAAAGACTTGCTGGGGCTGGTCCCGAGGATCAGTTTCTGCGTATACTTGTCTCCCAGCGTGATGAAAGACGTATGCCGGTGCCCCGGATAAACAAAATCAGAATGGATCTCATCTGAATAGATGAACACGCCGTGCGCGGCACAGATCTCTGCCATCGTCAGGAGTTCTTCTTTGCTCCAGACTCTTCCCACAGGGTTATGCGGAGAGCATAGGATAAAGAGCCTGACATCGTTCTCTATGATCTTTCTCTCAAAATCGTCAAAATCTATCTCATAATGTCCGTTCCGGCAGATCAGCTGGTTATTGACGAGTTCTCTCCTATTAAGCTGTATGACTTCCATAAAAGGATAATAGACAGGCTGCTGGATAAGGACAGCTTCTCCCGGCTTGGTAAAAGCTCTGACAGCGCAGGCTATGGAGTATACGATGCCGGGAGCAAGCGTGATCCAGTCATCTTCGATCTCAAATCCCTGTCTTCTGCTGTACCAGCTTTGTACTGCCTTGTAATACTTTTTATCGGGATCAGTATAGCCGAAGATCCCGTGTCCGGTCCTTGCTGTGATGTCATCAAGTATCTCATCAGGGAGCCGGAAATCCATATCAGCGACCCACAGAGGCAGCAGATCGTCTCTTCCCTTTCTTACCATTGCAAAATCGTATTTCAGACTGGATGTGCCGTGTCTGTCATGAATTATATCAAAGTCGTATTTACTCATAGGCCGGAATACCTCCTTTTAAGCCGGCATGCAGCAGGCTTATCTGATACGTAAACTGCTGTGAATTAGTTTCTTTTATTTAAGCGGTCTTGTAAAAAAGAAGAATGCTATCGCAAGACATAAGCTCTTCTTATCTCTTCCTGCGGGGTGACAAGCAGAAGTTATCGCTGACAATAAATTAGAATGAATTTTCAGGCCGTTTTGCTCTCTGTTATGATATGGGCCAGCAAGTCAGGGAAAAACAAGATGAATCTTTGGATGGTTCAAAGGAAAGGAGTGAACGAAAATGGCATGGCTTACACCCGCTACTATCGAGACGGCCAGTGACGCAGTCAAAGATCTGATCAGGGAGCATGACATCAACATCAACAAATCCCAGAAGGTGGCAACGCTCCTTCTCAACGCGGTGGTCTATGACTCAGTCGAGAAAAACGGCTGGCGAATGGATGCCGAACTGCAGCGGCTGCTCAGTAAGAGAAAAGGAGATCTTCTGGAGTATGTTATCTCCAGGGAGAACAACTCCGATGTATGTCTGAGGTACTTTACCAAGTGTCTTGCGGAACAGGGCATCGATTTTGAGACGACACAGTTCGATGATGAGGAGAAACTGATTATCGAGTACGGCACGGCAATTGCCCGTGATTTTCACAATATTCCTGATGACCTCAAAAAACGTCTGCGGGGAGCTTTTACGGACGAGCAGATCGCAGTGATCACAGGGATGGCAGTTGTCATCAATGCAGACAATATGTTCGAGACCATCATGGATGTTCATTGAGCACAGGATCAGGTCTTATGTAACAGAAGAGAGGAGAGAACGTTATGAAAAAGAAGATAGTATCCCTGCTGTTTGGAGCGGTACTTACCGCAGCGCTGCTTTCCGGCTGCGCCCAAGCATCATCCGGCAGCACCCCTGCCGCCGGGCAGGCACAGGAAGAAGCTCCTGCCGCAGAAGAGCAGGAAGAAGCTCCTGCCGCAGAAGAGCAGGAAGAGGCTGCTGACAACACCTCGGAAGCGGCAGAGGCAGCTGGAAATGAGGAAGATGAGCTTGCGCAGATCCTCAGCAGGGGGAAAATCATTGTGGGTATCGAGGGTACCTATCCGCCTTTTACCTATCATGATGATAACGGCGATCTTGCGGGATACGACGTCGATGTGGCCCGGAGTATTGCCGATAAGCTCGGTGTTGAGGTGGAATTCGTTGAGGCCGCGTGGGATTCCCTGCTGATTGGTGTTGACACAGGAAAGTTTGACACGGTTATAAACTGCGTCTCCATCACCGAGGAACGTCAGGAAAAATATGATTTTACCCAGCCTTATTACTTCACCTCGAGACAGGTAGTGGTCCGCGGCGATGATGACAGCATCCAGTCGGAGGATGATCTTGAAGGAAAGAAGATCGCGACCAATCTGACCAATGCCTACATCGACTGGTACGAGAGTCACGGCGCTGAGGTGGTCGGCATCGACACATCCGGTGAGGCGGCGGAGATGCTCCTTTCCGGAAGGGTAGATTTCACAAGCTTCAGTGAGGTGATCCTTGCGGACTTCCTCAAAGAGCACCCGGAAGCAGATCTGAAGGTCGCATTTGTTATTCCGGATTCCGAGGCCCAGGTAGGCATTCCTTTCAGGAAGGGAGAGACCAGACTTGTCGAGACGGTGAACGGGATTCTTGACGAACTACGCAGCGAGGGCAAACTTCTCGAGCTGTCCGAGAAATATTTCGAAGCGGATTACACGGTTTCTGTGTACGAGAGACAGTAAAAAAAGAGCTGCCTGGCGCAGTCCCAGCAGGGCGATTATCCGGCAGTGTTTGCAGGTGCCATTCACAGACAGGAACAGCGCTGTGAATGGCGTTCTTTATCACGAAATCGGAGTAGATGTTATATGAATGAACGACTTTTGGGAATCCTGGTGAATTCGTTCCCGAGGCTCCTTTTGTACCTTTTTAAGGTCACCATACCGCTGACAGTCAGTATTTTTACGATCAGTGTCATACTGGCATTTATTCTCGCACTGATACAGGTGCTTGATATACGGGTTCTTAAGACACTGACCCGTATCTACGTGTGGGTCTTCCGAGGCACTCCGCTGATCGTGCAGATGTACATCATTTTCTACGGCCTGCCATCGCTGGGGATCTCATTGAATGCCTTTCCTTCCGCAGTCATCGCGTTTTCCATGAATTATGCAGCTTATATGTCGGAGACGATCCGGGCCGCGATCCAGTCTGTCCCACAGGGGCAGATAGAGGCGGGGTATATGATCGGACTGACTTACGGACAGATCATGCGCAGGATCGTGATCCCGCAGGCTGCCCGTGTCGCTTTCCCGACCATGTTCGGTTCGCTGATCGGACTGACAAAGGACAGCTCGCTTGCCGCCAGCATCACTGTTGTTGAGATGTTCAAGACAGCACAGCAGATCGCCTCAAAGTATTTTGAGCCCTTCGCGTTATACTGTGAAGCTGCCGTGATCTATTTGATGCTGAACACCGTGCTGACGCTCCTGCAGGCTTTCCTTGAGCGTAAGCTTACATGGAAGCAGCCCAAAGAGGAGAGTGAAAAGATCCCTGCCTTACAGGCAGACACCGAATAATGTAAGAGTGTAAAGGGAAGGAACACAACATGTCTGTTATTTCTGAAATTGATCCGAATACAGCGCCGCAGGTAATCAGGGATATCATTGAGGAACATGTCGCAAGCGGTCATCGCATGACCGGAGAGAAGAGGACACTGCTGCACAATCCGGTGGCCTTTCACACACTTGAGACTGGCTCCTATGCGCTAGATGATGAGCTCCAGCGCCTGATCGGGAAGAGGGCGGCGGATTTTTTTGAATATGCGATCTCAGTAGAAAACGACTGTATTGTCTGTACGACGTACTTTGGAAATCTGCTCAAGCGCAACAACATTGATTTTGAGACCTTTGCGTTCACGCCGAAGGAGGAGCTCCTGATCGAGTACGGGCGCGCGATCGCCCGTGACCGCAAGAATATCTCCGGGGATCTGTTTGCCAGGTTAAAGAGCATATTTACCGAGGAAGAGATCGTGGTCATCACGACAATGGGCGTTATGATGGTCGCGAACAATTATTTCAATGATATTCTGGATGTTAAGCCGGATGCACCTGTCTGAAGAGGTAATCCAAAATGCTGGAAGTAAAAAATCTGTACTGCAGTTATGGCAGCATGGAAGTATTGAAAAATGTAGATTTTAAGGTTGATAACGGCGAGGTCGTCGCCGTGATCGGCAGCAGCGGTTCCGGAAAGACAACGCTGCTGCGCTGCCTGAGCTTTTTGAATAAAGCAAACAGCGGAACCATCATTTTTGACGATTTTAAAAAAGATATCACCAGACTGAAAAAAAATGATATCATGAAGCTGCGCTCTAAAATGGGATATGTCTTTCAGGATTTCAATCTGTTCCGCAACATGACAGTGCGGCAGAATATTCTGGAAGGACTGGTAACTGCCAGAAAGATGGATCCCACAGAAGCCTGGAAGATCGTTAATGAGATGCTTGAAAAGGTGGGAATGTCACACCGGGCAGAGTACTATCCCGCCCAGCTTTCCGGAGGCCAGCAGCAGCGGGCAGCGATCGCCAGAGCCCTTGCCTATAATCCTGAGATCATCCTGTTTGATGAGCCGACATCTGCGCTGGATCCGGAGCTGACACGTGAAGTTCTGGCAGTCATGAAGCGCCTCGCAAAGGAAGGGACGACCATGGTGGTGGTCACCCATGAGATGAGCTTTGCGCAGGAAGTGGCCGGCAGGGTGATTTTTATGGAAAATGGCGTTGTAGTGGAGGAGGGGAGATCCTCGGAATTCTTCACCAGCCCAAAAGAAGAGAGTACCAGACGGTTCCTTAGACTGTCCATGCAGGAACAGGATTATGTTATATAAGGTCATAGGCATTGGGCAGAGCGTTATCTGAGGTGTACGGCAATGGCAGAAATTGTTCATTCCATTGAGGAACTTGTCGGCAGGACTCCCCTGATGGAACTGGTGAGATTTCAGACGTTCGAGGGAATTCATGCGCATATCCTGGCAAAGCTGGAGTGTTTTAATCCCTCCGGGAGTATCAAGGACAGGGCTGCCCTTAATATGCTTCTTACAGCGGAGGCTTCGGGAAATATCAAACCGGGTGATACGATCGTGGAGCAGACCAGCGGCAACACAGGGATCGGAATTGCCGCCTTTGCCTGTGCACGGGGTTATAATGTGAATATTTTCCTGGAAAGAGGAGCTTCCGTGGAGAGGCGCCTGCTGCTGGAAGCCTACGGCGTAAAGCTTCTTACCTATAAAGATGCGCTCGGGATCCGGACCGCGCAGGAGAGCGCATCCGGCTGGCAGGAGCCGGAGAGGGAAGCCCTTCACAGCGAGATCTACTCGTATTGTGAGCGGGAGGGGTATTACTTTCTGAATCAGGCATGCAACGAGGCGAATCCCGCAGCCCATGTTAAGACAACCGGTCCGGAGCTCTGGGAGGCGACGGATGGCAGGATCGATATTCTCGTATGTATGGCCGGAACCGGTGGAACCGGCACAGGTCTTTCCTCTTTTCTAAGGAGCAGGAATCCTGATCTTAAGATCGTGCTCGCGCAGCCGCACCCGGACTGCAGGATCACGAAGGAACATCCCAATGTGGATATCATCGATGGCGTGCTTCCTGCTTACGGTGTGCCGGAGTCGGAATTGTCCAGTTTTCTGCGGCCGGACTGGAGCGATGAGTGCATAGACGTGAGGATGGAGGAGGCAAGACAGACAGCCCATAAACTCATCCGTTCGGAAGGACTGCTCATGGGGACTTCTTCCTGTGCCGCGCTTTATGCTGCGGAAGTTGTCGGTGCAAGAGCTGAAAATGAGGGAAAGAATATCGTTGTGATCATGCCGGACAGCGGATTAAAGTATTTGACGACTGCATTGTACCGATGAACGGATCGGCATCAGGCAGCAGAGAAAAGACTGCAGAGAAAAGGCAACAGAGATAAGTCAGCACAGAAAAGCAGGATAGAAGAGAGATAGGATGGACTACGAAAAACGCAAAAAATGGAATGTCAGTTTTGATACAAAGTGTCAGGGAACGGATATGAGCATCCTTGACCAGTATAATGCAATCAGCTATCCGATCTACCAGACAGCAACCTTTTCGCACAGGAACATCGGTGAACAGACCGGCTTTGATTACTCCCGGCAGTCAAATCCGACCAGGCAGCAGGTCGAGAGTGTTGTCGCGTTCCTGGAAAATGCGGAACATGCCCTGGCCTTTTCCAGCGGTATGGCGGCAGTGGCAGCTGTTATGGAGCTTTTCCACCCGGGCGATCACCTGATCGTGGACGAGGATCTGTACGGAGGAAGCATCCGTCTGTTCAATACGATTAATGCCAAGAACGGCATCGAATTCACAGTTGCGGATGTGAGCAAAGGAATCGAGGAGTACATTCGTCCCGAGACCAGGGCTGTGTACCTGGAAACACCCACCAATCCCATGATGCATGTCACGGATATCCGGGAACTTGCCGGTATTACAAAGGCGCACGGAATTCTTTTGATCGTTGACAATACCTTTCTCTCGCCGCGCTTTCAGAATCCGCTTGATCTGGGTGCGGATATAGTGCTGCACAGCGGTACAAAATATATTGCCGGTCATCACGATACGATCGGAGGCTTTATCGTTCTGAATGACGACGAACTCGACGCGCGGCTTCGGCTGATTTCCACGACGACCGGTTCCGCCATGGCACCGCTTGACAGCTGGCTGACGCTTCGAGGGATCCGTACGCTGGCTGTGAGAATGGACAAGGCGCAGGAGAACGCGTTCAAAATAGCGCAGTACCTGAAGGAGTCTCCGTATGTAACCAAAGTGCTGTACCCTGGACTTCCGGAACACCCGGGATACGAGATTATGAAAAAACAGGCCAGTGGTTTCGGCGCGATGATCTCCTTTGAAGTCAGGTCAGCAGAGTTTGCCAGGGCGGTGCTTGAGAATGTCGAGCTGTTCTATTTTGCCGAGAGTCTTGGCGGAACGCAAACCCTGATCACATATCCTCTTACACAGACGCACGCTGCTGTGCCGAAGCAGCTGCGTGAAAAAAACGGCATCACGGACCGGCTTCTGCGCCTGTCTGTGGGAATCGAAGGAGCGCAAGATCTCATAGACGAGTTCGAACGCGTTTTCTCAGCAGTAAAATGAAACGTGGAGAGATAGATGTGAACAGACGTGAACAGATAACAGGAACGACCTGCTTTCAACGGGGGCTTTCAGCATGCAGACAAGCAGTTTTACTTGCGGCTTTTCATCAGAAAACCGGAACCCGGATCTTGAAATAACCGGTATCTCATCAGAAGACCGGATCCAGGACCTTGGAATAGATGTGGAGCATCTTGTCCGGATGCGCAGATATCTCCATGTGAACCCGGAATTGTCGGGCTTTGAGGAGAATACGATCCGGTATATCGAAGAGGAGCTGCTCCGGCTTCAAATCGAATATGTGGTTGTCGAAAAAGGCGGCATCATCGCCCGTATCACCGGCAATGGGCGTCATTCTCCCGTCGTTCTTCTCAGGGCGGATATGGACGCTCTGCCGGTTCAGGAGAGTCCCTGCAATCTGGTACGTGAAAAACAGGTTTTATCCGGGACGGAAAAAGCCGCTCATGTTTGCGGACACGACGCCCATACGGCGATGCTGCTGTCAGCAGCGGAAGTTCTTAACAGAAAGAAGGATCGTTTTTACGGAACGATCCTTCTTTGTTTTGAGCGGGCGGAGGAGAACGGCGGCCCGGATCACTCCTATGGCTATAAACCGATATTCCGGTACCTGGAGGATCATGGCATATGGCCGGATACCTGCTTTGCGCTCCATGTCAGACCAGGTCTGGAGAGCGGACTTATCAGCGCTGAGCCGGGAGGAGCCTATGCGGGAAGCTTTGGATTCTCGATCCGCATTCTGGGCAGCGGAGGGCATGGATCCAGACCGGATCAGACAAATCATCCCCTGGACTGTTTCACCGCCTTCTATCAGGCCCTGCAGGGGCTTCCAATGCGCACCAACAGTCCTTTCGAGACATTTACTTTCAGCATTCCCGTCGTCCGGACGGGGGAAGCTGTGAATGTGATCCCGGATTCATTATATTTTGCGGGAACAGCCCGCAGTTATGATATGGACCTGCTTAATAACTTCCGCACCAGGTTTTTTGAGTGTCTTCATGCCTGCTGCGGGATGTACGGATGCACTTATGAGGAAGTGTTCAGCTGGATGGATGAAGCCCTGATCAACCGGAAAGAAGACGCCTTCCGTCTCAAAGAGGCGCTGGAAAAGTCCGCACCGGGCTGTTATCGGGCGTGTGAGCCATCCCTGGGTTCAGAGACTTTTGCCCGCTACACGAAAAAATACGGAGGAGCACTTGCCTTCCTTGGAATCGACAATAAAGAACTGGGAAGCGGCGCACCGCTTCACTCCCCAGAATTTGATCTCGACGAGGACGCGCTGAGTCTGGGTACGGCTGCGCATGTCCTGTTTGCCATGAAGACACTCGGGGGCATGCCGGCATAATAACAAGGAAACCTGTATTCTGCACGGCGAGATCGTCAATGTCAGTGTCGATGAGTCCGCGCTGACTCACCGAAAGGGAATCAGCAGGAATAGGATCTTGGTGCCAGGCACCATACTATCCGGCTTAATTCTCCCTCAGTATCGAAAGAACAACAAAGACAGCGAGCACAAAAGGATAGATCAGGAAAGGAATGAGCGATACGCTGGTGACGCCCGCGATCCCTGCGGCGATCAGAAGCTGCGCGCCGTAGGGGATGATGCCCTGTGCGATACAGGAGCATGTATCCAGAAGCGAAGCGGTTTTTCTGGGATCGATGCCGTATTCTTCGCTGATCGACTTTGCAATGGGGGCGGCGATGACAATGGCGACCGTGTTGTTGGCCGTTGCCACATCCATGAAGGCAGTCAGGAAAGCGATGCCGGACATGCCGCCGCGGCGGGACCCGGCTTTTCTCCGGATCAGGGAAAGGATCGCTTCGAAGCCTCCGTTTTCACGCATCAGCGAAGCTATGGAGGCGACCAGGATCGTGACGATCATCGTCTCAAACATGCCGGAGATACCGTTTCCCATGGAGGAGAGTGCACTGGCATAGGTGAGTGTTCCTGCATACATTCCGGAAACCAGAAACAGAAGGATTCCGATCAGCAGGACAGGAAAAACGTTCAGGCCAAGAAGCGAGAGTACCAGCACGATAAAATAGGGAAGTGCCAGAAGAAGCTGATAATCAAAGGGGCCGATATCAGATGCCGGACTGACCGCCGCATAAACGATAAGGATCGCCAGTGTGACCAGGGCGGCCGGCATGGCAATACGGAAATTGACCCTGAATTTATCTTTCATTTCCACGCCCTGCGTCTTGGTGGCGGCAATTGTTGTGTCAGATATAAAGGAGAGATTGTCACCGAACATGGCGCCGCCTATGATCACGCCGACCAGAAGATTGCGGGAGAGGCCGCCGGCCTCGGCTACAGCGCAGGCAATGGGGCAGAGGACGGAAATCGTCCCGACGCTGGTCCCCATGGCCATGGAAATCAGGCAGGCCGTCAGGAACAGACCGGGGACCACCCCCTTTCCGGGAATGATATTCAGCATCAGATTCGCGGTGGAGGAAGCACCTCCCGCGGAAGATGCAATGCCGCTGAACGCGCCCGCCATCAGGAAGATGAAGAGCATGATCACGATATTCTCGTCTCCGATACCGCGCGCGCAGGTGCGGATCTTTTCATCAAAACTGCGGCTTCTGTTCTGGAGAAATGCCGCGATCAGAGCGATGGAAAAGGCGAGAACGACAGAAACTACATAGAAACCCATCTGTCCTTCGACAGGGTGGATATATTCAAAATAGATTCCGTTGCCTAAATACAGGATGAGAAACAAAAGGATCGGCAGGAGTGCCGCGGGATTTGATCTGGTTGAAGACTGCTGCATGGTACTGTGTAAATTTCCTTTCAAAACAAGTGCTTATATAATATCACATCTTGGCGTCCTTGAGAGTACTGACGCGGATGACAGATCTGATAAGACTCGGCAAGTCCCAGATACAGCTCGCCGCCGCTGATGTCATCGAGGGAAATGAATTCCTGCTCTATCCTGTCCGCCATGCTGATGTTCTCGATAAGCCTGGCATCCTGACAATCCTTCCCGGTGCACAGAGCGTGTTCGGCGATTTTCAGCATCAGGTTAAGCCAATCTTGTCTTACCAAAGGAATGTTACAGCTTTCTTACCAGACGAGGATCCTGTCCTCAGGAGCCAGGTACATGGCGTCTCCCTCCTGCACACCGTAGGTCTCATTGAATTCATCAAACTGCTGCAGGACGACGTTGGTTCTCAGATACGCCAGGGGATGAGGGTCATCGCCCAGAATGTGCAGTTCCCATTTGTAATTGGAATAATAGGCATACTGTTTAGCATAATAGCGGAAGAACGCATCGTAATCAAAGTCCTCATGCTGTTTGGCAAGCTTCAGGATCGCCTGGATGGAGGTAATATCAGCTGTCGCCTCCGCGGAGAGTATTCTGCCGTCGCAATTGACTCCTTCGAACACGGAGATCCCGTTGAAGTAATCGACGACCTTCTGGACTCTGGCTTCGAAAGCGGCTCTTTCCTCTTCCTTCCACCAGTCGGTTTCAACACCGTTTATGTCTATTTTGGAGCCGTTTTCATCAAAACAGTGACTCATCTCATGGCCAAGAACATAGCCGATCGTAGCGTACAGCTCCTCCGTGCTCATTTTGGAGACGTCCCCGTACCCGTCGACGATCCCCACGGTAAACAGGAGCGCATTCACTTCCGGAAAGGCTCTGGCGTTGTCTTCCAATGTCGGCATCCAGGTAAAAGCATGCTGATCGGGAATGATCTTTTTACCCACAAGGGAGGCGTCTCTTTTCATTCTGAATGCGTCCAGCGTCATAACCATCTCGGCGAGACTCTTGCCGCTTAAATCAACAGAACTGTAGTCTACCGGATGATCCCCATAGAGCAGGATAAGTTCCAGGTCCATGAGCTTTGCTACAGCCTTCTCCTTTGTTTCCTCGCTCATCCAGTCTTCTTCCCTGATGATCGAGGCATAGACGTCCTTGAGCTCCCCGGCAAAATCCATCAGGATCTGCCTGTCCTTCGATCTGTCGTATCTGCTCAGATAAGCATCGCTCAGAATGTCTGCAAGGTAATAATTGACCCTGGTAAATACGGATTCAAAGTCCTCTGTTTCCTTCGGATCCGGCACTCCGCATATTCCTTCATATTTCAGAAGAAATCCCACCATGTGGTAGTTTTTGATCAGTTCCAGGTTTTCCTCTTTATAGAATTCTCCAATAAGGTGCAGATAGTCCCTGTTTTCGATCGTGTACGTGCCTTCCGGATCATATCCCCTGCTCTCCATAATGTCTGCCATGGGATAGTCTCCCATGATCTCACTGAGATCGGAAACACTTATATATTCAAATTTGTTGCGGCCTGTTTCCGTCATAACCTCCATAAAAGAATCCAGTCCGGAGGCAAGAACCGTTTCCGCAGCGATGAAATCCTCATATGCCTGCGCGGCTTCCTTCTCACTAAAGCCAAGCTGTGTGAGATCACGGACGGTTCTTTCTTTGTTATCCCTGTAGGTTTCTTCTCCTTCCTCACTGCGATCCGGATACTCGTCGCTATCTCCCAGGGACAGTTCCACGAAGCTTCTGAAATATATAGCCCCCGAATATTCGTCCGGCTTGCTGCTGTCCGAAATTTTCATCAGTCTGGCCATCAATGGAACATTGATGCTGCGGTCCGCGTCCGTCAGGAACGCCGTCATCTCATCCATAGAGGAGATGCTGCAGATATCCTCTATGACAGGACGAAGCGGTTCCACGCCATCCTTGTTTCTAGCGTCGACGTCCACATAGGCTTTGTAAAAGTCCTGGGAAAGCTCCACGCAGTGGTTC
The DNA here is from genome assembly GCA_017449745.1 of Lachnospiraceae bacterium. GTDB lineage: Bacteria > Bacillota > Clostridia > Lachnospirales > Lachnospiraceae > CAG-791. The sequence continues at coordinate 11,424 of JAFTFD010000364.1, read as the reverse complement.
TCCGCATGGCTGTCCTCCAGAATACCTTTTACTTCCTGAAGCATCTTTTCATGCGACTCATTCGGGTCCTTTTCCCCGTTTTTGCGCCGCATCAGGTAATCGTAATTCACATATAAATAGAAGTTGTCCCTGGGAGAGAGTTCCATACCCTCTGTGAGTGCCTCTGAGGCAGAACCATCGATCCAGGGAGAACCGCTGGCGGCAATGGCAGGATCCACAGGCGCTTCTGCTTCGACAGCAGGTTCCTCCGGTGCTGCTTCCCCTTCAACTGCTGCTGCGGGCTGTGCCTGCTGTTCCTGTGCCGGAGCAACAGCACATCCAGGAATCAGTACAGCTGAAAGTACCAACGCACAGGCTGTTGTCAGCAATGATCTCTTTTTCATCAACTCCTCCTTTTCCCAATGTTGTCTGTTTGAACGTTTATATGCTTCGTTTCGTAAGGTCGGCAGGATTCGCTGCCTTTTTGTACGAAATCTTCTTCTAAAAGCACTACTTTTTATACTCATTAATTATAGCACGAATAGAGTCAGACAAATTAATTATATTGTAAAATAGAGTCAGAGAACTGCGCCAAACAAAGAAAAGCCGGAGCTTCCAAAAGAGCTCCGGCTGTAAAAGCGTTCTGTATGGCTTAGGAATTGAACATCAACTCGTTCTATTCCTCCGTAAATAAAGCTGTTGAATAGTATCTGTCTCCGCTGTCAGGCAGCAGGGCCACGATCGTTTTCCCTTTGTTCTCCGGACGCTGTGCCAGGGTGATCGAACCATAAAGGGCAGCTCCGGAGGATATTCCGACAGAGATTCCTTCTTTTCTTGCCAGTAATTTTGCTGTTTCAAACGCCTTCTTACTGGAAGCCTTGAAGATCTCATCATAGATTCCGGTATTCAGAACATCCGGCACAAAACCGGCCCCGATTCCCTGGATCTTATGAGGCCCTGCCTTTCCCTCCGAAAGGACCGGAGAGTCCTCAGGCTCCAATGCGACTATCCTGATATCAGGATTCTGTTCTTTCAAATACTCGCCCACGCCTGTCAGCGTGCCACCCGTTCCGACGCCGGCAATAAAGACATCGACCCTTCCGTCTGTATCCTTCCAGATCTCCGGTCCGGTCGTTGCCTTGTGTACAGCCGGATTGGCGGGATTCACAAACTGACCCGGAATAAAACTGTCCGGAATAGCCTCTGCAAGTTCTTCTGCCTTTGCGATCGCTCCTTTCATTCCTTTCGAGCCTTCCGTCAGTACCAGTTCAGCACCGTAGGCCTTCAGAATGTTTCTTCTTTCCACGCTCATCGTCTCCGGCATTGTCAAAATAATGCGATACCCTTTTGAGGCGGCAATGGAAGCGAGCCCTATACCTGTGTTCCCGCTGGTCGGCTCTATGATGACAGAGCCCTGTTTTAACAGCCCTTTTGCCTCCGCGTCCTCGATCATGGCCTTTGCAATGCGGTCCTTGACACTGCCTGCGGGGTTGAAATACTCAAGTTTCACGAGAACTGTCGCCTCAAGGCCCAGTTCCTTTTCGATATTGGTCACCTCAACTAACGGAGTATTCCCGATAAGCCCCAGCATACCTTTGTAAATGTTTCCCATGGCATTTTCCTTTCTGTTTTCACTTCAAAGCGGAAAATCCGTTTTCAAGGTCTTCAATGATATCGTCAATATGCTCGGTCCCTATAGAAAGACGGATCGTATTCGGCCTGATTCCCTGGTCCAGGAGTTCTTCCTCTGTCAGCTGTGAATGCGTGGTCGATGCCGGATGGATCACCAGGCTCTTAACATCTGCCACATTGGCCAGGAGAGAGAAGATCTTCAGCCTGTCAATAAACGCCCAGGCCTGTTCCTTTCCGCCCTTTATATCAAAGGTAAAAATGGACCCTCCGCCATTCGGGAAATATTTTTCATACAGCTTGTGGTCCGGATGTTCCGGCAAAGAAGGATGGTTGACTTTTTCCACAAGCGGATGGCTGGAGAGATATTCTACGACCTTTTTGGTATTTTCAGCGTGACGCTCAAGCCGCAGGGAGAGAGTCTCTACGCCCTGCAGCAGCAGGAAGGCATTAAAGGGGGAGATAGTAGCACCGGTGTCACGGAGCAGAATAGCACGTATATAAGTAACAAACGCCGCCGGACCTACTGCATCGTAAAATGATACGCCATGGTAACTGGGGTTCGGGGCCGCGATGTTCTGATACTTGCCGCTTTCCTTCCAGTTGAATTTTCCGGATTCCACGATCACACCGCCGAGAGTCGTTCCGTGGCCGCCGATGAATTTGGTCGCGGAATGGACGACGATATCGGCACCATGCTCGATAGGACGGATCAGATAGGGCGTCCCAAACGTATTGTCGATTACAACGGGCAGACCATGTCTGTGGGCGATTTCGGAGACTGCCTCAATATCGGGGATATCGCTGTTAGGATTTCCCAGGGTCTCCAGGAAAATTGCTCTTGTATTTTCTTTGATCGCCGCTTCCGTCTCCTGCAGATCATGGATGTTCACAAAAGTCGTCTCAATTCCATACTGGGGAAGCGTATGTGCGAGCAGGTTATAACTGCCTCCATAGATCGTCTTCTGGGCTACTATATGTCCGCCGTTCGCAGCAAGTGCCTCGATCGTGTAGGTGATAGCTGCAGCACCTGAAGCCAGGGCAAGAGCTGCACTTCCGCCTTCCAGCGCCGCAAGCCTTTTTTCCAGAACATCCTGTGTGGAATTGGTCAATCTGCCATAGATGTTCCCGGGATCAGCCAGTCCGAACCGGTCCGCCGCATGCTGGCTGTTATGAAAAACATAGGAAGTCGTCTGATAGATCGGAACAGCCCTTGCATCGGTCGCGGGGTCAGCCTGTTCCTGTCCAACGTGAAGCTGCAGTGTTTCAAATTTGTATTCACTCATTATTCTGGTCTCCTTTTATTTTAAAATTTTTTAGATATCCTTCCCGGAGCGCTTCCGGTAATCCTCCAGAGCTGATTGAATTGCTTCTTCTGCCAGAACACTACAGTGCATTTTATAGTCGGGAAGCCCGTCCAATGCTTCTGCTACTGCCTTGTTGGTCAGCTTTTCTACCTCGCTCACCGGCTGGCCTTTGATCAGCTCTGTTGCCATAGAACTGGATGCAATAGCACTGCCGCATCCAAACGTCTCGAACTTCACATCTTTTACGATGTCGTCTTCGATCTTCAGATACATCTTCATAATATCGCCGCACTTGGCGTTGCCGACCTCTCCGATCCCGTTTGCGTCTTCGATCACGCCGACATTTCTGGGGTTGCGAAAATGATCCATTACTTTTTCACTGTATAAAGCCATTTTGATCACTCCTTATAGAATAAATTCTGTCTTTCCTGACATCAGGTCTCTCCAGACAGGAGAGAATCCGCGCAGATAATTCACAACATCCTTTACGGACTGGATGATATAGTCGACATCCGATTCATTAATATCTTCTCCGATACTCAGCCTCAGAGACCCGTGAGCTACATCGTGAACCCTGCCGATCGCCAGAAGTACATGGCTGGGATCGAGAGATCCGGATGTACAGGCGCTTCCGGAAGATGCACAGATCCCTTTATCATCCAGAAGGAGCAGAAGAGACTCTCCTTCAATGCCCTCAAAACAGTAATTCACGTTCCCGGGGAGTCTTTGATGTGCGTCCCCGTTCAAGGCAGAGTGGGGGATCTCTCCAAGGCCTTTGATCAGCCGGTCCCTCATCTTTGTAAGATGGAGAGCGTTCTCTTTCATCTTTTCGTCTGCCTCTTTGAGAGCTGCCGCCATTGCGGCAATACCCGGGACATTTTCCGTTCCGGCCCTTTTTCCTCTCTCCTGAGCGCCGCCTTCGATAAGATTGGAAAGAGCAATGCCTTTCTTTGTATAAAGGAATCCGACGCCCTTGGGACCGTGGAACTTGTGAGCGGAAGCGGACAGCAGATCGATGTTATCATCGACAACATTCACCGGGATATGTCCGACAGCCTGTACGGCATCTACGTGAAACAGTACATTTTTCTTTCTACAGATATTTCCTATTTCCCGGATCGGCTGTATCGTTCCGATCTCATTATTCGCATACATGACGGAGACCAGACACGTGTCGTCCCGTATCGCAGCGTCTACTTCCTCCGGAATAACGATGCCATTCTCATGAACATCGAGAAGAGTGACCTCAAATCCTTCTTTCTTCAATGCCTCAAGAGTATGCAGAATGGCGTGGTGTTCAAACGCAGTGGAGATGATGTGCATTTTTCCTTTTTTGCGTCCGAGTGCTGCCGCAGAACGAAGCGCCTGATTATCCGCTTCGCTTCCGCCTGACGTAAACAGGATCTCCCTTGGAGCAGCGCCGATGACCCCGGCAATATCTTCTCTTGCTTTTTCGAGGATCTCTTTTGCGGCCTGTCCATGTGTGTACAGACTCGACGGGTTGCCCCAATTCGCATTCGCCACAGAGACCATTGTATTTATGGCCGCCTCGCTCATCTTTGTCGTGGCAGCATTATCTGCATAAATCATTCTAAAGGCTCCTTCCTTATGTTTTTTTGGATTATATCCCTATTAACCTACTATGTCAATAGGTAAATTAATTCTTGTTTTGCCTATTTACCTACTGTATAATAGGAGAAGTAAGGAGGCTTTACTATGATCTCAACACGAGGACGATATGCGATCCGGGTCATGCTGGATCTGGCTGAACATAATAATGGAAGTTATATTCCGCTGAAGGATATTGCGGACAGACAGGGCATTTCAAAAAAATATCTGGAAATCATTGTAAAAGAGATGGTTTCCGGAGGCCTGCTCGTCGGCGCCAGCGGAAAAGGCGGCGGATATAAACTGGTCCGTACGCCTGAAGAATACACGATCGGAGAAATCATAGAGTTAATGGAAGGGTCTCTGGCGACAGTTGCCTGTCTTGCGGACGGTGCGGCCCCCTGCCCGAGAGCTTCTGCCTGTGAAACACTTCCCCTATGGGTGGAATATGATAAACTGACCCATGATTTCTTCTACAGCAAGCGCCTCAGCGATTTGTTATAAATAGAAAAGAGGCTGTCGCCTTTGAAAGCGGCAGCCTTGATATGTTGTTTTTATCTATATATAAGCCCGTGCCTGTCGGCAATATCCATAAACCGCTGATAGTAACCCTGCTTGAAAAACACGCACATTCGATTGTCAGGCGAGTTCAGCTCGCCGTTGTAGGCAAGGGCTTCGGCGCGGCAGCCGAAATGGCATTGGCGCGCCCACTTACACTGCATACACATGGGGCTCTGTTTTTTCAACTGTCCGATAGTGCGGCTGCACTGGTCGATGAACGGTCCCTCACACAGAAGAGTATGCAGATCATCCCTGAACACATTGCCCCAGTCGATGCCCACGGCTTTCGTGTAGCCTGCGATGGCGTTGCAGAGGAGGATCCTGCCGTCGCTGTCGATATAGGGGGTCTTATAGGCGCCTGCGCAGGCGGGAGTATTGTCCGCCAGCTCACAGCTGCTATGGCTTTCGGGAAGGATGTTTATATACTTTTTTCCCGCGGCACCCCACCAGAATGACCATACATTGAGATCCATTTTTATTTCGTTGTCATACCACCAGTCCAACAGGCCGCAGACAAAATCCAGCCATTCGGTTATTTTGATCATCTGTCCGCCTGCGTTCTCTCTCCACCGCAGCGAAGGCTCGATATTCATAATGCGGAACTCATCCACGCCCAGCTCCTGGAGTCTTAAGACAGTGTCCCTTATGACGGGCATACTGTCCTTCCAGACACAGCAGTGGGTCCTTACATGGAAGCCCTTTTCTTTGAGCATGGCGATGTTGTCGAGGGCCCTCTTTTCCGAGCCCTCCTTCTGCCGCAGCCATTCGTGGGTGCCCAGGCCGTCGAAACTGGTGGAGATCAGCGGCCTGTGTCCAAGTCCGATCAGGATATCCGCAAGCACCGGCGTCATGTGGTAAAGATTTGTGACAAGGCGCCGGAAGTGCATATCACGCCTGGCCAGTTCCCCGGCGAGCTTTATAAAGCCCTCGTGCAGCAGCGGTTCGCCGCCCGAAATGGTCACATTGGCAATACCGCATGCATCGAGCCTTGCGATCAGATCCAGCAGCTGCTCCGTTGTGGGCTGGGTCCCTCTTGAACGGTCGTTTTCCGCCGCGTTGAAGCAGTGGCGGCAGCGAAAATCGCAGCAGCCCGTTATGCAGATATCCATATTGCGGAAGCGTTTGTTTTCGTAAAAGAGGTACTGCTGCGCAGGGTCAGGCTTCGTGCCGTCAGCTTCTCTTATGAAGCCCAGCGACGTAAATGTCCTGATTGCCTCGGCATATTTTACCTCATCGACGTCGGTGAGACCGTCGCACTTGCTCAGCAGACCGTACTCCTTAACGGACAGGTCGATCACCCGTCTTTCCGGGTATAGTTCCAGGCAGGCAAGGTGGTCTGTCCAGCCGCGCAGGCGGCATTGTTTATCAAGAATGTATCTCATAAATCTTCGATCCAATTGCTAAAAAACCTGAGAGACCGGATCGGTCTCCCAGGTTTTTGTCATTTCGTGCCGGTCAATGATATATGACTGCCCACCATTCGTCTCCGCATTTGTCGCAATGATATTTGCGCTCGGTATCGGCGTTTACACCGCAGGAATCTCTCTCCCTGACTTCACCGGTGAATCTGCCCTCTATTTTGCAATAGAAGCAGGATGTAGGATTCGTAATGTGGTAATTGAACTTGGGGGTTCCGGCGGTAAACGCTGTGCCCCCGGACACTTTCTCAAGCTGGTCCGGCGATAGCTCGATGCTATTCTCATCTGCCAGCTTTAACAGCTCCTGGACGGATGTGCAGGCTCTTGCCTTTTCCTGTAATTCCGGTGATAAGTCTTTGATATAGCTTTCCAGATCAAAGTTTAACATACTCTTTTCTCCTTCCTTATCCATTGATGTCGTAAACAAGTCCATGCCTGCCGGCAATATCCCCAAGCCGCTGATCGTAATCAAGCTTTAAGAACAAGCCCATTATATCATATTATCTGACAACATAATATTTAATGCTTTTCCGTCATCGGACGATGCATTTGAATGTTCGATGACTTCTTTTCATTTCAGGTATTGACAGATATATCGGGTGACGATATAATCATATCACGATATATCGAGAGACGATATATCGAGCATCGATGGAGGTGATGAGATGCCAGGAACCCCTGCATTAACAGAAGCAACTTATTATATCCTGCTGTCACTGCACGAGCCGCGGCATGGATACGGGATCATGCAGCAGACAGAGGAACTGTCCGGCGGACGGGTACGGCTTGCAGCCGGAACACTGTACGGTGCGCTGAACACGCTATGTGATAAAGGCTGGATCGTCCTCAGGACCGTGGATGAGGACAGCCGCCGCAAAGAGTATCTGCTGACCGATAAAGGGCGAGAGATCCTGATCAATGAGGTCAGGCGCCTGAAGGAATTGGCGCGGAACGGTGAAATGATTCTCGGGGAGGAAATGTGAGATGGAAAGAAAAACGATCAATAAATGGTTCTGGGTCTGGCAGTTTGAAGAGGAAGAAAAATGGCTGAACGAAATGGCTTCCAGCGGATGGGTGCTGGAATCTGTCGGATACTGCAGGTATACCTTTGTCAGGTGCGAACCAGGTGCCTACACTGTCCGGACAGAGATGCGCCCTTATGACGACCAGTATGTAAAATTCATGGAAGAAACCGGTGCAGAATATATCGGCAGGATGATGATGTGGATCTATTTCCGCAAGAAGACAGAGGACGGGGTCTTTGACCTGTATTCCGATATCGATTCTAAAATCTCTCATCTGGACAGGATCGGCAAGGTGCTGCTCGCCATCGGCGGTGCCAACCTGCTGATCGGACTGGCCAACTCGCTTAATCCCGGTACCCGCTTTGGCTGGGTGAATCTGCTGGTGGCAACGCTCCTGATGTATGGCCTGGGCCGGATCCACGGCAAAAAGGAAGCCTTGGAAAAAGAACGCGAACTGCACGAATGACAGGCCGGGAGTATCTGTCAATAACAGCTGCAACTTCAAGTTGCGGAAATGCAAACTAAGGTTGGTAGGAACGCGGCGCCGGTTTCTGAAGAGGGGAGATCTTCGGGCACGATCAGGATCACCTCGCCGTATGAAGGCGTCATTGTCAATGCGACAAAAATATCCCGGTCCCAGCAGTTCCTGGGCGGCAAAAACAGCCCCAAATTCGCACTGTTTGCTTCCGATGGGAACGACATGTCCATGTGGGGAGCCCAGAATACGTTACTTGCATAATAAAAGGGGGTCGCTGCTGACGCAGCGGCCCCCGCAGTATTTCAGGGATTTACCAGACGAGGATCCGATCCTCCGGTGCCAGATACATGCCGTCCCCTTCATGAATGTCGTAGGTCTCAAGGAACTTGTCAAACTGCTGCAGGGTCACGTTCACTCTCAGGTAGTCGAGAGGATGGGGATCGTTGCGCAGCTGTTTCATCTCCTGCTCATAGCTGGAGCAGTAGGCGTACTGGGCGGCAAAGGCGCGGAAGAACTTGTCATAGTCGAATCCGTCCACCTTTTCAGCGAGTTTCATGACAGCGGCAAAACCTGTCAGGTCCGCAGTGGCCTCGGCAGAGATGGTATCTCCGTTTACATATACACCCTCGAAGGGGCTGATACCGCTGAAGTAATCTACTACCTTGTTCACTCTTGCCCGGAAGGCTTCTCCGTCCTCAGGAGTCCACCATTCATTCATCTTCCCGTCTTTATCAAACTTGGAGCCATTCTCGTCAAAGCAGTGGCTGATCTCATGTCCCATGGCGTAGCCGACCGTCGCGAGTTTCTCCTCAAGGCTGACATCAACGGAGTAGTGGTAGGAGTCTATGATCGCCACCGTAAACAAGAAGGCATTGAAGTTCGGGAAACTCTTGGCATTGTCCTCAAGGGTGGGCATGGTGTTGAAGGCAAAGATCTCAGGATCGGCAGTTTTGCCGTGCTGTTCTGCACAGCGCTGGTTGTTCCAGGCATCCGCGGCCATCGCGATCTCGAGGAAGGACATGCCTGTAAAGTCGAGCCCGCTCATATCCGGGAAGGTATCGGGATACAGACAGAAGACCTTCATGGCATCCAGCTTCTCAATGGCCTTTTCCCGTCCCTCTTCAGACATCCATTCGGCATCGCGGAGCATCTCCCGGTAGACACCTTTAATGTCTGCGCAGAGTTCCTCCATCTCCGCCTTCTCCCCGGATCTGTCATATCTGGTCACATAGGCCTCGTCCATTGCAAGGGAGAAATTGTTCTTAAGATTTGTAAAGGAATAGTAAAAATCATCCTCCGGCGTGTGATCCTCCATGCCGCGGGACAGAAGGTAGGTCTCTTCGTCACAGGCATAGCCGTACGCCAGCAGGAGCGCAACAAGGTGGTAGTGCTTGATCAGGTCCAGGTTTTCCTCTTTGTAAAAATCGCCGACAAGCCTCATATACTCCCAGCTCTCATGAACGAAAGGAGCTCCGGTATCAAATCCTCTTTCCGTGAGGATCCTGGTGATCGGATAGTCCTGCATCGCCTCCTGGATCTCAGGCAGATATGCCGCTATAAGGGGTTCAGAGCTGTCCAGGGACATGAGCATTTCCGTAAAAGAATCCAGCTCTGTGGAAAGCACCGCCTCGCAGGCTATGTAATCCTCAAAAGCCTTTACGGCGTCCGCCTCGCTCCAGCCGAGCGTTGTAAGGCTTGTCACCACCTGCAATTTAGCCGTGTCGTATCTCTTCTGTCCGTCTTCGCTCAGCTCTATATATTCCGCAGGGTCCAGCAGGAGAAGCTCGCCCCATCCCCTGAAATACAGGCCGGTGGAATTATTAAGGGGATCCTCTTCGTTGGAATAGGGCATATACCGCAGCATCATGGGCACGACCATGCTGCGCTTCGGGTCTGCAAGGAAGTCGGAAAATTCCTCCAGGCTGGTAATACCCTCTATATCCTCCAGAATGGGTTGCAGAGGCTTAAACCCTGCGGCATTTCTGGCGTCCCAGTCGACGAAGGCATGGTAATAGTCCTGCACGAGCTCGACGGCGTGGTTTTCAGCACTGTCGTCCTCAAGAAGCGCCTTTATCTCGCTCTGGATCTTCTCCAGCGGATCGTCCTTGGGTTCGCCGTTTTTTTGCCGGAGGATAGCGTCATGGTTGACATAGAGGTAGTAGTTATCCTTTACGGAAAGCTCCATATCCTCCGTAATATTTTCCCTCGCGCAGGACTCGATCCACGGGGATCCCCCGGCGGTATTAAGGGTCTCTTCCTCCGCCGGCGCCTCTACCGGCTCCCCGGCAGAGTCGGTCTCCTCAGGCTCAGGAGCTTCCGCCTCTGCTGCGGGCTCAGCTGCAGGAGCTTCCTCATCAGTTGTTTCTGTTTCTGCTTCCGCAGGTGCGGGGGATGCTGCGGAAGGCTGCTGCGTGGCTGTGACTCCGGCACAGCCGGCAAGAATGGAGGCTGCAAGCATCATGGCGAGAAGCCTGGCTGCGGCCCTGGTAACAGGGGAATGATGTGTCTTCTCTTTCATAGAACCTCCTCATGCGAAACTAGTGCAACGACAGCCCTCGGTCTTTATAGGGGGCGAATATGAAAAAATAGATAAACAAATTATAGCAGATATATGCGTATACATCTGCTATAATTTTTAGATTATTCTGATAAATGAATGGAAAGATGGAATTTTCCAGACAAGAAACGGAGGTGATCAGGTGTGAAAACAGCAGGAGCAATAAGGCAGGGAGTGCCTGCCGGTGCAGGAGTAACTTTCGGTTTTTCTTGCTTAGAGCTTCTGTGTTATGATAAGGGCACATTAAGAGTAGGTTTCAGGTGAGCGCTGAGAAATTCCTTGAAGACGGAATTCCTAATGGGGCATTAAGAAAAAGGTCATCATCGTCAATATGGGTTTCTTGAATGTGGTGATTTATAATCCTATAATCATACACAACAGAGGTCGATAATCTTTCTGGAGTCATAGTGTGAAAAATATGCTGATGCATATTTTTCATCACCTGATTTGAGACGCAAGCGCCTCAAATCGCAATTCGTGAGAAATCGCCTTCGCGAATTTCTCACGTGCGATGCCTTCGCTGGCGCTTCAGCATGGGGAATAATATGAGCCGAATAAAAGATCTGCAAAAGTATATTCATAAGACTCTTGGCAAAAGCACTGAAGATCCGAAAGAGTTTGCAAAATGGATCGCGCATCTTCATGGCGTTGCGCTGGCAGCCGCTTTGATTGCCAAGAAAAGAGGAGAAGATCCGGAAATAGCCACCATGGCAGGACTGCTTCATGATGTGGAAGCATATCAGGCAGGCTCTTATGATGACCATGCTCATCTTGGGGCGGAACTTGCAAAGAAGATCCTGGAAGAGCTTGAGGTTACCACGCCGGAAGAAACAGCAGTTATATATTCTGCAATCTATCACCA
>JAFTFD010000363.1 GCA_017449745.1 Lachnospiraceae bacterium | reverse complement strand
GAAATCTCTTCTTCTGTTTCTTCAGCTGCTTCTTCGGGAGTTTCTTCTTCTGTTTCTTCAGCTGCTTCTTCGGGAGTCTCTTCTTCTGTTTCTTCAGCTGCTTCTTCGGGAGTTTCTTCTTCCGTTTCTTCAGCTTCCTCTTCGATTATCTCTTCTTCGGTTTCCTCCGGCCATTCTTCCTGGATTTCGTCCTCGGAGTCTTCTTCGTCTTCAGATGCGTCTTCGTTCTCTTCTGCAGTTGAATTCTCATTCAACATTGCAGCGATTTGCTCTTCCAGGAGCCTTTCTTCTTCGAGACGTTCTTCCTCCAATTCTGCAGCTATCACATCCATGATGTCTGCTTCTTGAGGTGTGTTTACCTCCTCTTCAAGCTGCTCATCTTCTTCGAACTGCTCTTCTGCATCTTCAGTCAACTCGGTCATTTCAGCCATTGAGTCTTCTTCGAGAACCAGTTCTTCTATATTTTCAGGCTCTTCCTCGGATATCTCTTCTGCAGCTTCCTCCGGAGCTTCCTCTTCGGGGAGGTCTTCTTCAGCTTCCTCTTCTGGCATTTCCTCTTCTGTTTCTTCTGGCCATTCAGAAGAAATTTCCTCTTCTGGCTCTTCAGAAATCTCTTCTGCGCCTTCCTCCGGCCACTCTGCCTGGATTTCGTCCTCAGAGTCTTCCTCGTCTTCAGAAACATCTTCAATCTCTTCTGAAGTTGGATTCTCACTCAACATTGCAGCAATCTGCTCTTCTGCTTCTTCCGGCCACTCCGCCCGGATCTCTTCTTCCGGTTCTGCAGCTATTGCATCCATGATATGCGCTTCTTGAGGTACATTTTCTTCTTCCACAAGCTGCATTTCTTCCACAGTGAGTTCCAGCTCCTGCAGTTCTTCCTGAAGCTTCCAGAGTCTCTTATGCCAGGCATTAACCGCCCGAACCGACCAGCGCAAATATTTTTTTTTCCATCTCAGCGCAGCAAGGATCCTGCGCCGTCTGTTTTGTGATCTGTTTCTTTTCATAATTTCTTTGGTTCCCTGTGTTACTCAGCCAATTTAAGACAGGCTTTTCAGATTCGAAAAAGATTATAACAGATGAAAAGGCAAAAGTGTTATAATACTGCCCGCAGGCCTGCAGAATCCTTTTACTGAAAGCACTAAGGGCCGGCTCAATTCTACAAGACTATGGAAGAAAAATTATGATCGATCGCATTATATTAGGAAACATCATCGCCTTTATCGGCGCCATTATCATGGTGCTGATCGGCCTAATCAAAACCAAGAAAAACATTCTTCTCGCTCAGAGCGTGCAGTTTGCCGTCATGGGGATCGGAAACCTGATTCTGGGCGGTGTGAGCGGTTTTGTTTCCAACATTGTCAGTATTTTCCGTAATATCGTCTGTTTCTACAGGCCTCTGACAGTTCCGATAAAGCTCGCCTTTATTGCGGTACTGGCCGGCCTCGCCCTGTTTACCAACAATCTGGGACTGATCGGTCTGTGCCCGGTCCTATCCGCGGTCCTGTTCACCTGGTTTTTGGACTCAGATGAAATTACGCTGAAGATCGTCATCATCGTCACATCCATTCTCTGGATGATCTTTGACTTTACGATCCACAATTACGTCACGATGGTGATGGACGTCTTCACCGTCATCAGCAATACGATCGGGATCTTCCTGATCAAAAAAGGCAAAAATAAATAGAAAGCAGCTTCAAACGCAGTATGGTGGATACTAGGTCAAAAAACACGATGGAGAAAACTCAGTGAACAAAAACACTAAACGGACGGTCCGCGATGCTTTTCTGGCATCCGTACCGGTCATGGCGGGATATGTGGTTCTGGGAATCGGGTTCGGCATTCTGATGCATAATGCCGGATATGGTACGCTATGGTCTTTTGCCATGGCCCTGCTCATCTATGCAGGTTCCATGCAGTATGTCGGAGTCGGGCTGCTGACTGGCGGCGCTTCCGTCCTGACGGTCATCCTGACGACATTCATGGTGAACGCTCGGCATCTCTTTTACAGTATCTCCATGATCGGACATTACAGGGATGCTGGCCGTTATAAACCGTACATGATCTTTGCCCTGACTGACGAGACCTATTCTCTTCTGTGCGACGGAAAAACACCGGACGGAGAAGATCCGAATCTCTATCGTTTTCTGGTTTCCCTGTTCAATCAGAGTTACTGGGTCACAGGCTGCACGCTGGGCAGCCTCATCGGCTCAGTCCTGCCTTTTTCCACTGCCGGCATCGAATTCTCGATGACTGCTCTGTTCATCGCCACTTTCACTGAACAGTGGATCACGACAAAAGATCATATTCCGGCCATCACCGGCTTATTCAGTACTCTCCTGTGCCTTATCGTGTTCGGCAGGGATTCTTTCCTGATTCCGTCGATGCTGCTGATCACCGCGGTGCTCACAGTTTTACGCGGACGCATACAAAGCGAACAGCCGGAGCTCGTGGCAGAGACAGACTTGCCAGCCGGTGAGAAAGGCGGTGCAGAAAAATGAACATGAATACTGCTGCCTATTCTGCGATCCTGGTCGCCGCCATGTCCCTTACGACGATCCTGCTGCGTTTTCTGCCGTTTCTGGTATTTCACAAAAAAATACCGGCTTACATCGCTTACCTTGGGAAAGTATTGCCTGCCGCCATCATTGGCATGCTGGTCGTCTACTGCCTCAAGGATGTACAGGTGACAGTCGCACCTTTTGGAGCAAAAGAGCTGATCGCCTCTGCGAGCGTCGTCCTCCTGCAGCTGTGGAAACGAAACTCCCTGATCAGCATTCTCGCGGGAACCGTCATCTATATGCTGCTCACCTGACTTAATCTTCCCCTTTGAGCTGTACGATCACAGGCACATGCCCCGTTCTGGCAAGGAATCTTTCCAGGATATCACTGATCTTGATCTTAAGGCTCGAAGTATTGACGCAAGGGTGGCATCCGAGATATTCATCTTTCAGAACATCTTCATCGATCAGGAGCCGGATGTGTTTTTCATGGTCGTTCATGAGCCCCATCACGCTGACGGATCCCGGCTCGATGTCCAGGTATTTCAGCATGTCTTCCGCGCCCGCGAAAGAAAGCCGGGCGGTATTGATCTGGGAGGACAGCTCCTTTGTCTTGAATTTCTTGTCGCCCGGCATCAGCAGAAGGTAGTGATTCGTACCCTGCCGGTTGCAGAGGAACAGATTTTTACACATGACGACGCCCAGGGCTTTGTCGATCTCCACACAGGCTTCCATGTCAAAAGCAGCCTCGTGATCGATTCTCTCATACGGGATCTCAAGCTCCTCCAGCAGGTCATAGACGCGCATTTCCCTTTCCTGGCGCCCTTTTGTATCCTTTGGTCTTCCTTGCAGCACTTCCATTTTGTCGTATTTTATCCTCTCAAAAAAATAACGCAGAATCATTAAGATCCTGCGCAGCTCTTATTCTTCTGACACTGAATTTATGGAAAAACAGTTCTGGATTCAGTCCTCGCTGGCCTGGAGCATATCCACAAAATCGGGATGTGTCTTCATATAATCTCTGATCTCTTTCCGCCTGTCAACGGCATTTTCCATTGCCATGCGGATCAGTTTGTTCCGATTATTCCCTGTTGCGGCAGCAAATGCGTCATATTTATGCAGAATCGTACGACTGACGCGGATCGTGATCGTCGTCGTGTTTCCGCGCGGCATCCAGTTATCCTTGGAAAAGCCGTGATCTATTGCATAGTTCATCGCAATTTTGATCAGCATATTCCTGCTGAGGCCTGTCAATCTCGAAAAGGAATCGTACCAATTGACCAGCTTCTCAGGTGCCCTGACTGTAAGGGTTACCGTCATTGCGGTATTGCTCGAATGTTCTGCCATAGTATTACCTGCCTTGTGCTGTCGAAAATATTATAAAAGCACACGATACCCGCAAACAAGTAACACACTGCACTTTGAATGGCCAAAAACAATAAAAAATCATTAAAAAACAGTATAAAGATCCGGTTTGTTGGCAAAAACATGCAAAAAATGCGCGCGGCGGCACAGGATCAGCGTCTCACCGCGCGCAGCAGCCAGTCAGGATCATCGGGACAAGCACCGCTTACGCAAAACATTCGCTGCTATTAGCCTTTCAGTCTTTTACACCGGTCAGCAGCCACCTGCACTCCTGCTCGCTGAGAGACAGATCCAGTGCGCGGATATTTTCCCTCATATGCTCCCTTGTAGAAGGTGCAATGAGCGGGAACATTTCCATCGGCTGATGCAGGAGCCATGCGAGGCAGATCGTTGTCACGGCTGTGCCTTTTTCCTCTGCCAGCAGTTCCGCCCTGTGAAGCCGCTCGCGGTTGATCGGCGCATCATATTCCATGATGGGCGCTTTCGCTATGCATTCCTCAATCGGTCTGCCGCTGTCTGTGCGGAATTTTCCGGACAGATATCCTCTGCCAAGAGAGGAATAACAGAATACCGGCGTCTTCGTCTCGGAAAGCCAGGCTCTGAAAGGCGCCTGCTGCTCTCCTGCGATAGATACGCTGCCGCCCCACGGATCATGGATAAAATCAGCCAGTGAGAAAGCAGGGCTCACAGCCGTAAACCCGGTGAGGCCGTGTTCTTCGGCATACCGGTTCGCTGCCAGCACCCTTTCGAAAGTCCAGTTGGATCCTCCGAAACGCAGAACTTTGCCTTCGTCTTTAAGGCGATTGAGTTCCTCGACGATCGTATCAACGGGAATGTTTTTGTCATCGCGATGCAGGATGTACAGCTCAACGTGGTCCGTCCTTAACTTGAGCAGGGATTCTTCGATCTGCTCGCGGATGGTCTGCGCTGAAAAAATGTCATCGCATCCTTCCTGCCCGGGGTTGCAGCCCTTGTCCAGGATCACCGCCTCATTCCTGCGGCCGGTCTGGTACAGCCATTCACCGAGAGTCTCCTCCCCTGCCCCGTAGGTGTGCGCGGTGTCAAAAGTTCTGAATCCCTCCTCCCACGCATCATCATAGATCCGGAAGGCTTCTTTCTTGTTTCCGGAAAACGCCGGTCCAGTGGTTCCAAATGTAAAAACAGACAACGGCTTATCAATACCTTCAATTTTTCTGTATTTCATTATTTTCCCACTCCTCAGTACTCCTCGGTACTCCTTAGTACTAATCAGTACTCCTCAGTACTCCTCAGCACTCCTCAGTACTCCTCAGCACTCCTCAACACTCTTCAATTTCCCAAGCCATCACACCGCTGAACTGCGGCACTTGAAAACGTTCGGTAAAGAGATGGCACTTGCACATGAACAGGTAAAATACATTCAGGCCGCAGCCTCTGAGCGTCTCGTAATTTGCCTGGCCTTTGGCAATCAGAATATCCGCCTTTGTGATGAGCCTGTGTGCCTCCTCCGAGACGTTCTTTAAGATCGTGCCGTCGGTTTTCGTTCCGTTTCCGATGACATACGCGATCTCCGGCAGGCCGATCTGCATCGCATCCTCCATGGTCGCGTCATTGGCGACGGGTGCCCCGCGGACGATCACGCTCACCTGCAGGTCCGGGCTCACTCTCTTAAGTTCCCTGATCAGGAACATATCGAGCACGACCTCTCCGCAGTTATCCGTTATGTAGGTAAGCGTCCGCGCCTTCAAAAACTCCTTCCGGAATGCCTGGTAGACGCTCTCGTTGATTTTGATCCCGTCTGCCTTCCCCATCAGATTCCATAATTGCTCTTCCGTCACGGAATCCAGCGCTCCGAAATCGACAAAATTTCCGGTCATTGCATACTGCATGGCCCGCAGAATGCGGTCATCCGCTGCCGCGATCTTTTCTGTGATCTCTTTCTCCTTTGACAGCACCAGGGCGTTGTAATGTCTTTTGATCCCGCTGTAGTCAAACGCCTCTTCTCCGAACAGATTTTTCCTCAGCTGCCGGATATAAAATGCCGCTTCCGGACCAGTTTCCTCCTCATTGGCGATCCGAACGACACTCTCTCTGTAATCCTGCGCGGTCTCCTCCATCGTACCATCAGGGATCCTGTCCCTGAATTTGTCGATGATACATTGTCTGCAAACTTCGTTCATAACCTTTCTTCCATCATTCAGCCGCGCAAACTAAAACTCATTATCCTTTGCTGTGCGCGGCACATCACAGTCAGAGTTAAGCTTTCTGTCCGTCTCTCCAGGTCTTGAACGCCTCGAGCTCAGGCTCCACAAATTTGAGTGCCAATGTGATCACCGCGATATCATCCAGCTTGCCGATGACCGGGATCTTGTCCGGGATCAGGTCATTTCTCTTTACGATGTAAATGAAAGCACTGACCATAGTAAGGATAACTTTGGGCGAGACTTCCGTATACGTTTTCTGAATGTAACCCTTCACCATGGAGATCATCAGCGGGATCTGGGCGAGCACCGAACCGGCGACGGGAATATCGCTCACAGAGTTTTCCATCTTCACCAGCAGATCATCCATAGCGGACGGATCCTGCAGCAGCTCTTCCGCCTTGTTCATTCCATTTTCCAGTATTTCCTGTGCATTAAAATCAGACATTTTTTTACCTCCCTTTTGTGAATCCATTGTGTCTGTAGTTTGCGAATTCTGCGTTTCTGTATTTTGCGAGTTCTGGGTTTCTGTATTTTGTGAGTTCTGCGTTTCTGTATTTTGCGAGTTCTGCGTTTCTGTATTTTGCGCGTTCTGCGCTTCTGTATTTTGCAAGTTCTGCGCCTCTGCTCTTTCTGAATTTCCGGTATTCATCTCGAGTTCTGTCATCAGGATCTCGTAATAATCATCCTGCCATTCCAGCTTTGGCGTATTTTCTCCGCCTCCGTTGGTGCTGCGCTTCATGGCGGCGTGTTCCTCTTCGCCGAACGAGACGAGCTCCATTTCATACAGTTCTATCCCCGCCTCTCTCGCCGCCGCGCAGAAGGAAGAAATACTGTTGTCCTCTTCGCGGGTGCCAAGGAGTTTTGTCCGAAGGGCGGGATCCTCTGCGGCCAACTGCATCAGTTTTTCTATTTTTTCTGCTGTATCCATTGCTCACCTCCCCATTTTCAAAAACTCACCGGCAGATACGCCGCGATTACGGTGATGATCAAAGCCGGCAGCATATTTGCAACTCTGACTTTCTTGCCCCAGACAAGGTTCATTCCCACACAGAAGATCAGGATGGAACCGACCATGGACAGATACGCCATCGCCAGATCTGTCATATACGGCTTCAGAAAAGAAGCCAGCACCGTGATCGACCCCTCGAGCAAAAATACGGGGATCGCCGAAAATGCGCAGCCCTTCCCCAGTGTGCAGGTCATCACCAGAATAATAATAAAATCGAGCAGCGCCTTGGCTGCCAGAATGGACCAGTCCCCGGAGATCCCGTCCTGTATGGACCCGACGATCGCCATCGCGCCGATACAGACTGTCAGAGAAGCCGTGACGAATCCGTTCACAAAGCTCTTGTCTTTTGCGTTGCCGGTCTTTATCTTGAGCCATTCGCCGAAGCGCTCAAACAGCCCTTCGATGTCAATGATCTCACCGATCAGCCCGCCTATGGCGAGGCCTAAGACAACTAAAAGGGTACCGCCTCCCGGAAGGCTCTCTTCACTGACCGGCAGCATATATTTCATAGCTCCGGCGATCCCGATAAACAGGACGCTGACACCGCAGGCCATATTCAGGGTCTCCTGGTGCCTCTCACGCATGCGGCTGCCGAAAAAATGCCCTCCGACACCGGCTGCGGCAATAGCCGCTGTATTAACGATCGTACCTATTCCTATCATAATTTTTTCTTCACTTACCGTCAAATATCATAGTGTACTACAAAAATAAAACTTTTCTGTTATAATAGCCTCTGCTACGAGCAGTAAATCATACGAATCATAACAAGGTATAAAAATGCAAAAAGCTACGAAAGAAAAGAACTTCACAGAAGGACCGATCCTGGTGCCGCTGATCAGTTTCACACTGCCTGTGCTGGCAGCTCTTCTGCTGCAGTCCATGTATGGCGCAGTCGATCTGCTCATCGTCGGCCAGTTTGCCAGCAGTGCTGATGTTTCTGCTGTATCAACAGGCTCGCAGATCATGATGACCATTACGAACCTGGTCGCCAGTTTTTCCATGGGAACGACGATCTATCTGGGTCAGCAGATCGGACAGGGCCGCGTAAAGCAGGCCGGAGACACGATCGGTGCCAGCATATGGCTGTTCATACTCGCCGGGATCGCCATCACGCTCTTTATGGTTTTCGGTGCCGGCGGACTCTCCTCCCTGATGAATGCGCCTGAGGAAGCCTTTTCAAGAACTGTCTCCTATGTCAGGATCTGCGGCGCAGGGAGCCTGATCATCATCACTTACAACCTGATTGGGAGTATTTTCAGGGGAATCGGCGATTCCAGAACTCCTCTGATCACGGTGGCAATCGCATGCGTCTGCAACATCGTCGGTGATCTGCTGCTGGTCGGCGGCCTGCATATGGGCACAGCCGGGGCAGCTATTGCCACCGTCGCCGCGCAGGCTGTCAGTGTCGTGATCTCCTTCTTATTGATCCGCCGGCAGACGCTGCCGTTTACATTTTCAAGGGAACAGATCCGCCCGGACCCCCAGATCCTGAGAAAGGTCACTTCCCTCGGCCTTCCGATCGCCATCCAGGACCTTCTGGTTGGGATCTCCTTCCTCGTCATCGCGGCGATCGTCAACTCCCTTGGCCTTATCGCCTCGGCCGGTGTCGGCGTTGCGGAGAGAGTCTGCGGATTCATCATGCTGGTGCCGTCCGCATTCATGCAGTCGCTCTCAGCTGTCGTAGCCCAGAATGTCGGTGCCGGAAAATACGACAGGGCTTTAAAGACGCTGAAGATCGGCGTCTCCCTGTCCCTGACAGCGGGCGTTATCATGTTTGCTCTCTCGTTCTTCCGCGGGGATCTGCTCGCCGGAATTTTCTCCACCGATCCGCAGGTTATCGCGGCGGGAGCCGATTATCTGAAGGCCTATGCCATTGACTGCCTGCTTACAGCCTTTTTCTTCTGTTTCCTTGGCTTCTACAACGGCATCGGCATGACAAAGTTCGTCATGCTCCAGGGCATCATCAGCGCCTTCATGATCCGCGTGCCCGTTTCTTATTTTATGAGCAGACAGAGACCGGTCTCGCTCTTCCATATCGGACTCGCAACACCGGCCTCCTCGCTATTTCAGGTCGTTCTCTGTCTGATCGTCCTGCATCATGTGCGGAAACAGTATTTATTTAGGCAGCCCGAAGCATCTACTGCTGAGGGCGTAACAAAACGTATATGAGCTATGGCGGCTGGCTTTTTTCCGAAGGAAAAATTGATTGCCAGCCGCCGTTAACTGTTCACGTTCGTTGAATGTGAACAGTTAACGGAAACAGAACAGCTGGGCACGCTAGTCCCGTGCCGGTAAATCATTTTCCAATGACGCTGTTTTCTGCATCCATAGTCGTGACACTGTCGGGATAGTCGATCGTATCCTTTTTGACGATCCTGACAGCGTTGATCTCCAGGTTTTCTACCGCTGTGCGGTCACAATCTGTAAACACAGCTTTAATATCCAGATCCTCCAGCTTAAAGTTGGAGAGATGATAGTGCTCTTCATCCGCCTTTACGTTGAAATACGTATCGCACTCAAAAGCACATCCGCGGATCGTTATATCATCACATCTGGAAATCGGGAAATCTGTTCTGCCCTTGGCATCGTAGAACTGTGCCCAGGGGTTGATATTAAGGAAATTGGCGGCTCTGCCGGTGATGTTTTCAACGAGGACATGCTCGTAGCACTGGGGCGTATCCGGCCGGAGCTTCAGCCACAGGAAATTGTAGCCTGTAGAGACTTTGATATTCCTCATGATGATGTTCGAGCTGTGCACATTTTCAGAGCCGAAAGTAAGGCATCCGTGGCAGAATCCATACTCGCAGTCTTCCAGAATGATTCTCTCGTTCGGCCCGTTTTCCGGCGCGGTATCCGCCCAAGGGCCCTTTCCTCCCTTAAGGGCAACGGCATCATCATTGACTGCCATATAGCAGTTCTTGACAAGGACGTCGCTGCAGGCGTCGATGTCGATCGCGTCCGTGCTCGGACCGCCGACCGGCTCATGGGGCGAGAGCATACTGCACCCGATATATTTGACAAATCTGCACTTATAAATATGCGTCGTCCAGAACGCGGAATTGCGGAAGGTCACGCCCGCAAACAGAAGATTCGTGCTGTGCGCGGCGTACAGAAGCCTGGGCCTTTGTTCATCCTTGTTGGTGCACTTGGGATTCCAGGCCCGGCGCAGCCAGAACTGTTTCCAGAAGCGCATGCCGCTCCCGTCGATCGCACCCTCTCCGGTGATGGAAAATCCATCCAGTCCGATCACGTTGATCAGTGCCGGGAAATACAGGCAGGTCTCTCCTTCGATCCGGGTCTCGCAAAGAGGATAATCCTGGATATCATCACTTCCTTTGATCACTCCGTCCGCTTCGATCCGCAGAGATACGCCCTGCTTCATATAAAGAGCGCCAGTCATAAATGTGCCGCCGGAAATGACAAGCGTGCCGCCTCCCTCTTCGCTGAGCCTGTCGATCATCGCCTGAAGCTTCTCTGTTTGCAGCGTCCCGTCAGCTGGAATACCGCAGTCCTGCGGTTTAAAGCATCTCCCGCTCTCTTCGACCGGGACCGTCAGATCGTAAAACCAGGGATCAATGGGTGTGCCATCCGGGAAAAACTCATTGTATTCATTCCGTATATTCTGTTCGCTCATCGTTGTTACCTTTCTGCAGGTGCTATAGTTGCGGAGCTTGAAAGCTGATTGGACCATTGAAAATTTGGATGCCACCTATTATGATATCATGGACTTTGTTTTCTTACTATCGAAACTATTGAGCCGCTGCTCATACTGAAAGTTCCTGTCTGAAACTACATTATCCGGCCATTACCAAGAAAGGCTCTTACTTTTATGAAAATTCAAATTCTGGAATTGATCGAAGGCGCAAAGAAGGCTTCCGGGCTGACGGTCATTATTGACGTATTCCGGGCTTTTTCTCTGGAATGCTACCTGTTTGCCGCGGGGGCTGAGCGGATCTATCCGATCGGCAGCATGGAGGAAGCTTTTTCTTTCCACGCAAAACATCCCGATTACGTCCTGATCGGGGAGCGGGGTGGTGCCCGCGTTGAGGGATGCGATTTCGGAAACTCTCCTTCTCAGACCGCCGGTTTTGATTTTCATGGCAAGAGGGTCATTCATTCAACCAGCGCCGGGACCCAGGGAATAGTCAATGCATCAAGTGCCAGCGAGATCATTACAGCCAGCCTCGTTAATGCAAAAGCCGTTGCGCGCTACATTCTGGAAAAAGATCCTGAGACTGTCTCCATAGTTGCAATGGGAAACTCAGGAGTTCGTACAGCGCCCGAAGACGTCCTGTGCGCTGAATACATTCGATCACTCCTTATTAAGGGCATTACGGACATGAAGGACATGAAGGACATCAAGGAAATCGAGGAAACTAAGGGAATCAAAGAAATCAAGAAAATTAAGGAAATCGAAGGTACTGCGAGCTTTAAAGACACTATGGGCACTAAGGAAGCATTAAAAACCCAAGATGATACATGGATCCAGTCCCAGGCAGATGCCCTGCGCTATAACGGAGGCGAGCATTTCTTTGATCCGGATCGCCAGTCTATATTCCCGAGGGAAGATTTTGAGATGTGTACAAGATGTAACAAGTTCGATTTTGTGATTCATGTTGGCACAGATGCGGACGGAAGGCTAATGACCTATCCCTCCTGATCTTCTCTTCACTGTTAACTCACCCGCTCTAAAATTCTTTGCGGCACTTGAACCTCCAGCGCCAACAGAGGTGAAAGTCTTCTCGACTGATGATGTAAACAACCTTAAATGTAAAAAGCGTCTGCCCTG
>JAFTFD010000362.1 GCA_017449745.1 Lachnospiraceae bacterium | reverse complement strand
TCTATGCGGCGGAATTTCATTTTTAGGTTTCTCATGATTGCTGCTCCTTTGTACGATGTAAAGTATATATTGCTTTTGCAATGCTGTCAACTATATTTTGCATTTATATTTTAAACCGGACATAGAATGAGTTCATATAAACAGGTATATACTATTTTTGATTATAATATCCTTCTTTTTTAATATTCGCACATTTTTGGCCATTCATTCGTTATACATAGTAGAGTAGATGCTACACTCTGAACAGATAATGAGGAGACGTTACACTCTGAACAGATTCCCTGGTGCTGTGTACAAAAGAAGGAAAAAAGTCCCTCTGGCTGATAAAAATTGCGGCAGGCGAGATCTTTTCTCTGGCAGCAGGAACCTTGCTGCTGGCCGCAGTTCAGCTCCCCATGTGATCTTTAACGGACTTCATGGGATAGACGCCGCATGGCAGCTGGTTGTGCCGTTTTCTTCCTACCCATATACTGCCGGTCACATGCTTGCCTTGTTGATCCTGGATTATTATCTGGGATGTCTTGTTGTAGGCAGTATTGCCATGCTGCTGTCGATCCTTATCGGGAATGCTGTGGCATCGGCTGGTGTGATCTGCGTGGCAGTGATACTCGATCTGTTTGTAGCCCTGCCGCCGCAGCATGAGGTTTTTTTGTTGACGCTGTTGCGCATATAAAGTATGATAAGTTATACAAATCATACTTTATAAGCAGTGGCATGAAGGCAACGATCATTTTAAAGGAGGCGACAACATGAAAGCACCAAAAGAAAAATATGCCTGGACGGCTACGGTGGGCGAAAAGGGCCAGATCGTGATTCCGAAGCAGGCACGCGATGTATTTGGAATCAAGCCGGGAGATACTTTACTGTTGCTGGGCGATGAAAAGCGGGGGATCGCAATCCCGCCCAAAGGTGCATTTGCTGAGCTGTTTAGTATAGCATTCGAAGAGAAGAGTGAAGAATAATTGCCGATGCAATTATTCTTCATAGGGAGTCTGTGCCGAAGCACAGCCTCCCCTGATCATAGACGAAAAACCGCCTGCGCGGATTTTTCGTCATGGTGCCTGCACAAAAAGCGCTCCGGCATAAAGGAAAGAGTGAAGAATAATGAAAATTGCATGGTTTTGCATCCCTGCTCATGGTCATACCAACCCGACGCTTGGACTTGTTAAGGCGCTGACCGATGCCGGGCATATCATCTACTATTTTTCTTTTGAAATGTTCAGGGAAAAAATAGAAAATGCCGGTGCGGTCTTTATTCCGTGCGATGCATATGATTTTGAGATGGAAGATAAGGAGAATGCCGATCGCGTTGGAAAAGATATAGCATATGCAGTCGAGCTCCTTGTTTCATCGACTCTGGCATTGGACGGGATGGTTACGGAAAAGATCACAGAGATAAAGCCTGATGTTATCGTGGCGGATTCTGTTGCATATTGGGGCAAGCTGGCCGCAATGAAACATGGGATCCCGTTTGTTTCCTCAACGACAACATTTGCGTTTAACAGGTATTCCTCCAGATATATGAAGCATGGAATCGGAGAAACGCTGAAAATGCTGTTTTCCATGCCCAAGGTGAATCAGCAGATCAGACGGCTTCAGGAAAAAGGGTATCCTGTGAAGGGTATTCTGGATATCATACAGAGTGATAATAATACGGATACGGTGGTGTATACGTCCAGATATTTTCAGCCGTGTTCCGATACATTCTCCGAAAAATATCATTTCATCGGCCCTGCGATCCGGCCGATCCAGGATACCTTTGAAAAGAAGGCGGATAAGACAGTTTATATTTCCATGGGTACGATAAATCAGAACAGGGAGTTTTATCGTAACTGCATTCATATTCTGGGCAAAACAGACTATCAGGTCATCATTTCGATGGGTTCCAATACGGATCATTTTGATGCTGTGCCGGATAATATTGAAATCTATGAGAGCGTGGACCAGATGGCAGTGCTGGAGATCGCGGATGCCTTCATTACACACTGCGGAATGAATTCGGCCTCGGAGGGTTTATATTATGGGGTTCCGCTGGTCCTGTTTCCGCAGACGCAGGAGCAGGATGCGGTGGCCAGAAGAGCAGAAGAGCTTGGTGCCGGACTCAGGCTGCCCTCAATAGAAGAGGAGGATGTTCTGAAGTCAGTGACACAGGTTATCAGCGAAAAGAGCTTTAAACAATGCGCCGAAAAAATATCCGAAAGCTTCAGGAATAGCGGCGGCATCCAGGAGGCAGTTGCTTTTATTGAGAGCATTGGGTCATAAAGGGAGTTTTGCGAAGGAAAGTGCACTTGACACATTGACATATCAGGTTTATCCGAGTAAACTAATGATCAGGTTTATATGGATAAACCAAAAATGTGTTGATACGAACAAACAATAATTAGATTTATTTGAACAAATCTAAATGCAGGAGGCTGCTGATTATGAGCGATGTTGAACTTGGAGCCGTGCAGGAGCGATTTGCAGATATAGTATGGAAATATGAGCCTGTCGGTTCGGGAGAGCTGGTAAAGCTCTGTGAAAAGGAGCTGCACTGGAAGAAGCCGACAACTTATACAGTACTCCGAAAGCTCTGTGAGAAAGGCCTGCTTCAGAATGAAAACGGTATTGTAACATCAAGAATATCACGTGAAGAATTCTACGCTTCCAAGAGCGAGCAGATCATCGAGGAGTCTTATCAGGGCTCGCTTCCAGCCTTTATAGCAGCATTTACTTCAAGAAACAAACTCTCCGCGCAGGAGGCGGAGGAGATCCAAAGAATGATCGATTCCTTCAAAAAGGGGTAAATATGGGTGCGGCTTTTCTGAAGATACTGAATATGAGTATGACAGCCAGCTGGATGATTTTGGCCGTGATCGCTGCGCGGAAACTCCTGAAAACAGCACCGAGATGGATCTCCTGTCTGCTCTGGGGAATGGTCGCCATCCGGTTGGTCTGCCCTGTTTCTTTTGAGAGTATATTCAGCCTGGTTCCGAGTTCGGAACCGATACCCGCTGGAATCGCATTTCAGGCCAGCCCTTCTGTGAATACAGGGATCTCCATCGTAAATGACGTGGTCAATCCCGCATTATCAGCGTCTTTTACGCCGGGTCCCGGTGACAGCGCGAATCCTCTGCAGATCGTCATCCCGATTGCAGCAGCGATATGGATCACGGGAATCCTCATATTGTCCGCTTATGCAGTGATCAGCTCCATGAAACTGAAAAAAACGGTCGCAGTATGCCTTCCTGCCGGTGGAAACGTGTTCGCTTGCGATGAGATAAATACACCATTTATTTTGGGGGTATTCAGGCCGCGGATCTATGTGCCGTCTTCTATGAAAGGGGAAACTCTGGAACAGGTACTGTTACATGAGAATGCGCACCTGCAACGTCATGATCACTGGTGGAAACCTCTGGGATTTTTACTGGTGTCGATCTACTGGTTCAATCCCCTTTGCTGGATCGCCTATGTCCTGCTATGCCGGGATATTGAGATGGCCTGTGATGAAAAGGTTATCCGGGAGATGGACGTGCCTGCCAGGGCAGCATATTCCCAGGCAATTCTGGACTGCAGCTTTTCGAGGAGGCGGATCGCAGCCTGCCCGCTTGCATTTGGTGAGGTAGGTGTAAAGGAACGGGTCAGAGGTGTGCTGCATTATAGGAGACCGACATTTTGGCTGATCCTTGCAGCTGTCATTATCTGTCTGGCTGTTGCGATATGTTTTTTGACCAATCCAAAATCTGAAGAACAGGACATCCCGGTTCAAAACGACAGTAATCTTCACGTCGAAGTTCCGACAGAATCTACCGGAGTATCTGATATAGTGCAGAACCGGACAGATTATATCGGCGATGCGCCAGCAGTAGTTCGTATTGCTGAAGACCTTCCGTATCCAGGGAATTATACATACGATCATATTGAAATTCAGTCGGACCACGAGCCGTATGAACTGACAGTTTATCTGATTGGGACAGACGCCATTGAGCAGTCTGAATTTGATGAGGCAGCAGAACTTGCAATTGAGCAGTCCGGATTTGAGAAGGCGTCAGAACTTGCAATTGGGCAGTCCGGATTTGATGACGCAGCAGAACTTGCTTTTGATCAGATCGGAAATATGGGAGTGATCCGGTTCTGCAGGCAGGATAATGGAGAAGTGATTGCTGAGTTCTGCAAACAGGATAATGGAGAAGTGATTGCTGCCTTCTACCGCCCGGCACAGGCAGGTTCCGATGTACAGGCACAGATGAATGATAATGAGCCCGCGGCTTCGCAGGAAAATAACGGCGGATCATCAGAAGATGACTTATCGGCTGCAGATGGTGAAAATCAGACGGGAGTTCTTGTGCCTTACGAGCAGACAGATGACGGGCAATGGGAAGCGAGCACTAAGGAACAAAATGCTGAAGGTGCTGAAGTGGAACTGGCAGAAGAAACCGGAACGGAAGGCGGCAGCTGGCTGTGGCCTTTGGAAAAGACACATGAGATCGCCGATTCCTTCGGGACAAGAGTGCATCCGTTTACAGGGGAAGAGCGCACGCATGTTCATGTGAATCTCAGAGCTGAGGA
>JAFTFD010000029.1 GCA_017449745.1 Lachnospiraceae bacterium | reverse complement strand
TCTCCTTTTTTGTATTTGATTGATAGTACCATAGGTCCTGTTTTCTTGCACCACTGAACTTTCAAGTTCTGTCAAAAGAGGAGCCTTTCTGAATGCTCCTGTGCTATGATAGGGACATATTGATAGTCAGAGGCTTCTCCTGAATAAGGTTCGAAAAATAAGAGGGCACTATGGAACAGAGGAACGACTATAAGATCAATTACGCGCGCCTGATCGGCCCGGGGCTCATCTGGGCGGCGGGCCTTGCGCTTATCATCACATTTGCCCCCAGGACAGTTTATATCAACAGGATGGTAGGGCTTGGATTCCTTGCGCTGTGTATCGGTACTTTCCTGACTCTCTATGTCCTCTACCTGGAGTACGACAAGACAGGAAATGAATGGCCGGCGTTTTTGGACGAATTCTTTCCGAACTATCCGGTCATAGAGGATAAAAACGAGACGATGCGCAGGCTGAGCGGTTTTCGCAAGAGCTGCAGCGATTATCTTTCCAAAGACCGTGAGGAAGAGAACTCTTCTCTTCAGGATCATGCGACCCAGCTGATGTGGCACAGCATTGCCCTTCAGAAAAAGCGAATGCTGAAACTGGGCCTTACTATGGAGATGGATTCTGTGCGCAGAGCCTATTCCGGCGAGGGCGGTTTTATCAGGGAAAAGAAATATTTTGACGGCAGATACAGGGTAAATGATGTCTATGAAGAGATCTCTGCCATCAGGACGTTCCGGAAAGGCGGGAAGATCATCGGGCGCATCCGGGACAATGAAGTGGCGCATTTTACCCTGCTCTCTGCGAAACAGATCGGCGCGAACAAGATCATCTGCCCCAACTGCGGCAATACGACTACGAGGGAGAACCTTCTTGACGGCTGCGACTACTGCAGCACCAAATTCACTATTGAAGATCTGGAAAACAGGGTCGACAGCTTTGGATTAAGGCGCGATTTCCGCACAAATGTCAGTAAAAAGGAAGCAGTTAAAGAAGTGATGCTGCCCTGGGCTGACCTGATCCTGATGCTTCCGCTGGTCTATTTTGGCCTGATCGGTGCCTTTGTATATATGCCGGGGACGAATATCTTTATCAGGTTGTTTACGGGCGTTCTGGCAACAGGATTATTTGTGCTCCTTGGATGGTGCCTCCGGTCGATGTTTCTGACCATGATCGCACCTATCCTGCTGCTGATCAGCAATGTCTCGACATCTGTGAATGGGAAGCTGATCTACAGCCGTAAAGCGGAGGAAGAGCAGGAGAGGAAGATGGCGGAGCGGGTTCGGGCGAGTGACCCTTACTTCTCCATCCAGAGCTTTTTCGGGGGGATCCAGAATAAGCTTGCCGCCATCCATTACGCGGAATTTCCGGCACAGATCAACGCCTTCTCCGAAAACGACATGTCTTCCTTTATTGAGAAATACAGAAACGTTGTGGATATTGACTGCCAGAGTATGACCATGGAGTCGTATAAGACAGACAAAAAGCTCCAGACCGCGACGGTAGGGGTTGACCTTCGTCTTCTGGAGCTGAGAGGCGGCAGGATTAAGGAGCGGAACGAGCGCCTTAAGATGACCATGGTCAAGGCGGCCGGCTGCAAGACCCAGGCTGTCTGCGGCGTCACAGTCCTGAAATGCGGAGGGTGCGGCGCCAGCCTCTCGCTGATGGAAGGCAAGACCTGCCAGTACTGCGGGAGAGACCTGGATCTCAAACGATACGACTGGGTGATAGCAAAATACGAAAGATCTGTATAGCCATCATTCAGACTGCTTTTTCAAATACCATATCTGTGAGAGCCTGGCTGATCAGTTCTTCAGGATTGGCACCCGGCCGGATCCAGTCATCGATGTATCTCTCCGGCAGGATCAGCGGCATCCTGTCGTGGATGAAACGGATCTCATCGCCGGGCTCTCTTGTCAGGATGACAAAGACCGGAAGCCCTTCCTCGATCCGGTACAGGCCGCACAGCCAGGCCGCGGTAGAGCCCTTCGGCTGGATCATATATTTGTCGCCGGTATGGGTCTTTCCATCGCTCCCCCGGAGATGTTCCCACTCAAAATACCAGGAAGCGGGCACGATGCAGCGGCGCCGCTCCCAGCATTCCTTAAAAGTCGGCTTGGAGGCAGCGGTCTCTGTTCTGGCATTCATCAGCAGCGTCTTTCCGGAAAAGCCCCATTTCATGGGAAAAACAGCCCGGTTTCCGCTGCGGTTTGGAGCGATGACGGGAACGACATCCGTGGGCCGCATCTCCCCATAGCTCTTGACGGCACTCGTGACATGCCACCTGTTCACCAGCGGGGAGCGGTTCATCTCTTCTATGATCGCACGGAACTCCTGCGATTCCTCAACATAATATCGACAGCACATTTTTGTTCACCTCAGATATTACGCTATCACAAGCAGGGTGTACCTGCAAGACGCTGGTATCATGAGGATCATTAGTACATTAATGACACTTTTTATCGACTTCATCAAGGCAGCGCTGCGCCTCTTCGATCGTAACGCCAAAGATATAGGCGATCTCTTCGGGCTTAATGTCCGGCACAGTATCAATTAATCTGAAAATCATTTCTTCCACGGCTAAACCTCCTTTTCGTGGTATAAAGTATATTTATATATTATTTTATACCACTAATCTGAGAAAGCCGAAATGGCATATTTCCTGACAAACGATGGTTTTACGGGAAAATCCTGCGGTTTGCATGGGTAGATTCAAAACAATAGGTATGTAAAATACATAGCTTTTAATATGATGATTAAAAGCTTTCATGCAAACAAAAAGCGGCGGGCCGGAACCGGGTGAAGCGGTGTATATGGTGTATAATAGTGCTGGAAGCCAGGCTTCATGCCGTATCTATCGAGGCTTACGCAGGGACAGGGGGAAAATATGCCATTCAGGATCATACGAAACGACATTACACGTGTAGAAACGGATGCCGTCGTAAATTCAGCGAATCCGAAACCGATCGCGGCCTCGGGCACGGAGAGGGCTATTTATGAAGCGGCCGGTTATGACGAACTGCTCGCCGAGAGAAAAAAGATCGGGCCTCTCTGGCCGGGAAATGCAGCTATTTCCCCGGCGTTTGGCCTGCCTTCGAAATATGTGATCCACACGGTCGCACCGGAATATATTGACGGGAGCCACGGGGAGGAGAATACCCTGCGCAGTTGTTACCGCAGCAGCCTTCTGCTCGCGGAGGAGTATGACTGCAGAAGTGTGGCGTTTCCCCTGCTCGCCAGTGGTGTGAACGGTTACCCGAAAGAGCAGGCCCTGCGGGCGGCGTCCGAGGAGATCAGGCTGTTCCTGAATACAACGGATTCGAAAATGGATGTCGTCCTCGTGGTATTTGATAAGGCGGCGGTCCGTCTGTCCGAGAGCTTTTACGAGGGACTGGACAGCTTTATCAATGATGAGTATGTAGAGATGCAGTCTGCCGCCGAATACAACTACGATCGGTATGAGGAAGAGCGGGAGCTGCGGGGCAGGAGGCGCGGCAGGCGGAAGCTTAACGAGTTCTTCATGCATTCCGGGGTCTCCGGTATGGCTGCGTCGAATGTCTGCTATGAGGAGGAAGACGAATCCTCCAGTTTAAGCGAGCCGGTCTCTGAGGATGCAGGTCTTTTTGAGCAGAACCATCCGGCAGGAGTACGGCCGGGAAAGGCTCCCGCTAAACCGTCCGGACATTTTGAAAAAGAGAAGGCGCCCAAGGGATCCAGCCTGGAGGATGTACTCAGCAGCCAGGGGGAGACTTTCCACCACATGCTTTTTCGGCTGATCGATGAAAAGGAAATGAAGGACGCTGACGTTTATAAGAAAACAAATATTTCCCGGCAGAATTTTTCCAAGATCCGCTCAAATGCGGACGTAAAGCCAAAGAAAGGGACGATCCTGGAGTTGTCCCTCGCCCTTGAGCTGAACATTGACCAGGTAACGGACCTTTTAGCCAGTGCCGGATATGCGTTCTCGCCCGGGAATAAAGCCGATCTTCTGGTGCGGTATTTCATCGAGCATAAAAACTATGACCTGGATGAAGTGGCAGGGGCACTGTATGATTATCATCTGCCGGATCTGAATAAACTATAGAATTTGTCAACTCGGAGT
>JAFTFD010000361.1 GCA_017449745.1 Lachnospiraceae bacterium | reverse complement strand
ATGCCGTTGAGCGTTCCATCTGTCTTGATGCCGGCTGAGAGAGTGATCGCACCGTCAAATCCGTCTTTGGTCGTCACGCTGAAGACATAGCCGACAACTGCGTCGCTGCTGTCCTTACCGACGATCACATCGTTGATGTAGACTTTTCCGAAATCGGTACCATAGACCTCACCGCCGAGCTCTTCGATTTTAGCCGTGATGGCATCATCGTGGCCAAAGCTTGCAGCCTCGGGAAGCACTTCCTGATAAGAAGCGACGTTAGCTGCCATCTTCTGCTCTTCGATCGTATCCTTTGTCATGGTGAAGACGCCGCTCAGGAGCACGCCTGCACCGATGGTGATCACGCAAAGCGCGATCGCCTGGGAAGGAACCGTAAACTTGCCTCTCTGCTTGCGATATGCATAAGGAAGAGAAGGAATAAACTCATCGATCATAGGGACGATCATGTTGGAGATGATGACCGCATAGCTGACCGAGTCCGCGGAACTGCCGTAGAGACGGAAGAGTCCGCTCAGGATACCTACCAGGGCGCCGTAAACAAGCTGTCCGTTGGATGTCACGGGGCTCGTCACGGGATCTGTCGCCATGAAGAAGGCCGCCATCACGATACCGCCGCCGAACAGGTGTGTCAGCAGGAAGGAAGGCGTAAATCCATTTCCGCCGAAAATGGCGATGAACAGCAGGAAGGATACCAGGGTCGCTGTCGGGATCTCCCATGTGATCCCCTTGGTTGCGATCAGGTAGATCCCGCCGATAACCAGTCCCATGATGGAACAGCCGATGACGCCGTTCGTGCTGCCGAGGAACATGTTCAGGACACTGACTGCCTCTCCGCTTCCGAACTTGGCAAGCGGTGTGGGGCCTGTCACGCCGTCAACGGCATATTTTGTCATGGTAGTGCCGAAGGAAATCAGCAGGAAGCAGCGGCCTGCGAGAGCAGGGTTCATGAAGTTCTTGCCGAGTCCGCCGAAGAGGCACTTCACGATCAGGATCGCGAAAACGCTGCCGATGTAAGGAATGTACAGCGGAACGGAAGCAGGCAGGCACAGCGCCAGAAGAAGGCCTGTGACGACAGCACTGCCGTCCTTGATCGTCATCGGTTTTTTCGCGATATAGTCAAATACATACTCGGTCAGCACGGCACCGGTGATACTCATCAGTATGACCAGGAATGCGTGGAAACCGAAATTCCAGATGCCGACCACGGTCGCGGGAACCAGAGCCAGGATCACGTCATACATGACGGTCCCTGTGCTGAGTTTGCTGCGAACATGGGGGCTGGAGGATACATTATACAGATTGCTCATTATTTCTCCTCCTTTCCGGATGCGATGATCGCCTGCACTCTTGTCTCATTCTCCGTCGCCTTTCTGGCGGCCTTTTCTTCCTCCTCGCGGAACTTTCTGAACAGTTCCATGAGGCTCTCCTTCTCCTGCTTGTCCGCCAGGGCTTTCTCCGCGGCAGCCTTCGCCTGCTCGGCGCGCTTGATCGCGAGGATCTCCGTCTTGGCATGCTTAAACAGCACCATCAGCGGGCGCTTGGCGGGACATACATAAGTACAGGAGCCGCACTGGATGCACTCGAGACCGTACAGCTTATTCTCGTATCTGTCGTAATCCTTTTTCTCTGCGGCGATCTGCATCTCCTGCGGGATCAGGCCGACCGGGCATGCCCTGTTGCATCTGCCGCAGCGGATGCAGGCTGTCTGCATCTCCTCAGCGATCTCAACGGGATCTTCCGTCAGTACAGTGATCGCGTTGTTCCCCTTCTGCAGCGGGACATCGATGCTGGACATGGCGATACCCATCATAGGGCCGCCGGAGAGGATCTTTTTGATCTCTTCGCCCTCTTTGAAACCGCCTGCTGCCTCGATCAGCTCCCTGCAGGAAGTGCCAAGGCGCGCGATCAGGTTGGACGGGTTATTGATGCCGGGGCCTGTGACGGTGACTGCCCTGCGGATCAGAGGGATGTTCTTGCAGATTGCCTCATAGATCGCGTAGACCGTGCCGACGTTATTGATAATGCAGCCGTAATCTGCCGGCAGCACTGCCAGCTTCGTATCAAGGCCTGTGACGACCTTCATGATCGCGCGCTCACCGCCCTGGGGATATTTCTTGGGGGCGACCTGTACGCGGATCCTTCTCTGCGAGCCGACCACGCTCTTCATGGCCTCGATCGCTTCCGGCTTATTATCCTCGATCAGGATAACGCCTTCTGCATTGTCGAAGAGCTTGAGTATGATCTTAAGGCCTGTTACGATCTCCGCCGCATGCGTGCGCATCAGCTGGTCGTCGCAGGTAATATAGGGCTCGCACTCCGCTCCGTTTACGATAACGTAGTTGATCGCATCCGGATTCTTTGGCTCAAGCTTGACAGGTGTAGGGAAGCCTGCGCCGCCCATTCCTACGATGCCGGCCTCGCGGATCCTGAAGAGGATCTGCTTGCGGTCGAGGACTGTGTAATCCGTATCCTCGCCGAAGCCTTCTACTGTGTTATACAAACCGTCGTTTTCCACAACGATGCAGTCCACCATGCTGCCGGCTACTGTCCTGCGGCGCTCGATCGCCTTGACCTTGCCCGAGACGGAGCTGTGGATGTCTGCGGAGATATAACCGTCATTGTCGGCGATCTTCTGGCCGACAAGAACGGGATCTCCCTTTTTGACCAGGATCTTAGCGGGCTTACCGATATGCTGGGATACCGGGAAGACCAGATCACCGGACGGTTCGTAGACGGTCAGTGCAGCATCTCTGGAGTATTCCTTGCAGTCATCCGGATGCACACCGCCGCGAAACGTGATGTTCATGAAACTTCCTCCTTCCTGGAAATAACAGGATCATTGATTCCTGTCTTCCGATGATGCCGGAGCACTTTGTGCGTAGGCACCATGATGAAAAATCCGCGGAGGCGGTTTTTCATCTATGATCAGCAGAGTCTGTGCTCCGGCACAGACTCTTAGTGAGAAATAATTGCATCGGCAATTATTTCTCACTCTTCCTGTTCAATGGCCGATTACTTCATTGCCAGGACCTTGGCGGCATGTCTACCGAACGTCATCGTTCTGCCGCAGGCCAGTCCGGTAAACAGGTTGGGATAATTATTTGCAAAGAAACCGCCGGAGCAGTCGCCGGTCGCATAGAGTCCCTCGATCGGCTTGCCGTCTTCCCCGAGAACCTGCATATCTGTGTTGATCCCGACGCCGTCAAGTGTCGTCAGGTGCCATGCCGCTGTGCGGACTCCGTAATACGGAGCCGTATCGATCGGTGTCAGGCGGTGCTGGGCCTTTCCGTAATCCTCATCGACGCCCTTCTTGCAGAGTTCATTGTATCTCTTCACGGTGGCGACAAATGTATCCACCGGAATATTCAGCTTCTCAGCCAGCTCTTCCAGCGTGTCCGCTTTCTGGACATAGCCTTTTTCGATCAGGCCTTCCACGCTCCCCCATGCTGCCACATACGGCATGTTCTGCTTCGCGCCGTTGTCGAAAGGCCAGAGCCTGCAGCAGCCCACTTCCTGGAACTGCTCCGTGTATTTCTCATTATTCGCGTCGAAAATATCACACTAGGTGTGATACGGCTGCATTTCCATGGCGTGCAGCATAAATTCGTAAGGGCCGGATTCGTTGCAGAAGCGCTCGCCAAGGAGGTTGACCTTGAGGAAGGGCTGCTCGCCGAACCAGAACCACTCGCCTGTCGTCTCGTATCCTGCTGTCTCTGTAGGAAGCACGCAGCAGCGGTTGAACATCATGGACGTGTGGATGGGATCCATCTGCGCGCCTGCCCAGAGCATCGCTTTGATGCCGGAGCCGTCACCCTTGGAGCCGATGCGGCACTGCACCTTCATCTGCTGTGTCATGGGCTGCAGCGCGTTCATCATGGCTGTATTGCAGAGGTATCCGCCTGTCGCCATCACGACGCCCTTGGACGTATTGATGCGGATATAGTGCTCATCGGTGCGGTCCTGCGCGATCGCTCCGATCACGGCGCCGCTCTCGTCCTGGATCAGTTTCACCAGAGCGCAGTTATTGCGGATCTCTGCATTCGGATATTCCGCGAGATGCTCAAGGAAGACACTGTTGAGCGTGACATCCTGGTCATCCGCATATTTCTCGGTCTTGTGAGGGCTGTGGCCTGTAGCGTAGGCTTTGTCTCTCTCATGATAGCGTGTGTCGCCGATTCCTCCCTCGTGCTCCATATAGTATTTGCCGGAGCTCTCAAGAATATCGCCCAGCCATTCTACGGTCTCGGCACTGTTATCTGCCCAGAAGCGGATCAGGTCAAATTTGCAGTAGCCGGTCGCATATCTGACGATATCTTCGATGGCTTCCATCTTGTCGATGGCCATCTCAGGGAATTTCTTTTCTGTT
>JAFTFD010000360.1 GCA_017449745.1 Lachnospiraceae bacterium | reverse complement strand
GGATCCCCCTTAAGATCCGCCTCCATGTGGCGTATGGAAAATTGGACATGTCGATCTTCCTGGGCGAAAAATCGATCTGTACGTCTGACGCCGGATCTGCCCTGTTCTCTCCAGCGCCCCGGCTCCCGTTATGCAGAGCATTCTCTGTCCGGCCGTCGGGAGTCCTGGCCTGTTTTTCGGGATCAGGCATTACGCCCAGCTCCGGTAAAATATGCAGGTTCTCTGCCGCGCAGACGTAAGCCCCGCTCCCCCGGCGCGTTGCTATATAACCCTCCTCCTGCAGCTGCGAGTACGCCAGTTCAACCGTACTCCTGGCCACGCGCAGGGACTGCGCCAGAGAACGCGAAGAGGGAAGCTTCTCTCCAGCGAGAAGCCTCCCTCCGTGTATTTCTTCTTTAAAATACTCATAGATCTGCTCGTACAGGTGCTCTGCGCTGTCCTGCCTGAGCGATATATTGATTTCCATAAGTGTATGTTTATGCCTTTCCCAGGCGAGCGATCCGGTCATCTGATCTTAAAGAGATTTTTCCGGATCGTTATGATCATTTCACCTTAAAGGAACTCTTCAGCGATACGATCCTGTTAAAGACCGGTGCTCCTTGCTTGGAATCCTTGTAGTCAACACAGAAGAAACCGTTTCTGACGAACTGGAAGCGGTCAAACGCCTTCACATTCATCAGTGCCGACTCCACATAAGCATCGCAGACTGTCAGGGAATTCGGGTTCAGGTTAAGGGATCCGTCCTCTTCATTGTAGACGCCCTTCTC
Source organism: Lachnospiraceae bacterium (assembly GCA_017449745.1). Lineage (GTDB taxonomy): Bacteria > Bacillota > Clostridia > Lachnospirales > Lachnospiraceae > CAG-791. Next base: position 18,616 of record JAFTFD010000360.1, on the reverse strand, counting down.
CTCGTCGATGATGTTCTCATACAGACGGACCTTGACTTTTCCCGCGTCCGCAGCACTGACCCAGTGGATCGTACCCTTAACTTTCCTGCCCTCAAATCCGCTGCCGCTCTTTGTCTCGGGATCATAGGTGCAGTGCACGACCGTGATGTTCCCGTTTTCGTCTTTCTCAAAGCTGGTGCATTTGACAAAGTAAGCATACATCAGGCGCACTTCATTTCCGGGGAACAGCCTGTAGTATTTTTTAGGCGGCTCTTCCATGAAGTCTTCACGCTCAATATACAGCTCTTTGCTGAAGACGACCTGGCGGGATCCGAGATCCGGATTTTCCAGATTGTTCGGTGCCTCAAGGTACTCGTAAGGTGTGCCGTCCTCTGTTTTATGCGTCGCCGTTCCGCCCTCTTCATAGTTGTCGATGACAAGCTTGATCGGGTCCAGGACAGCCAGCATGCGGGAGCAGGCGGGCTTTAAGTCCTCACGGATGCAGTACTCGAGAGCTGCGTAGTCGTTGGTGGACTGGCTCTTGGAGATACCCGCCATATCCACAAACTTCTTGATGGAGCCCGGTGTAAAACCTCTGCGGCGAAGTCCGGAGATAGAGACCAGTCTCGGATCATCCCATCCGTCGACGATGTTCTGCTCGACGAGCTTTTTGATGTAGCGCTTACCTGTCACGACGTTGTTGAGGTAAAGTTTTGCGAATTCGATCTGTCTCGGAGGGACCTCGAATTCAGCCTCCTTGACGACCCAGTCGTACAGCGGGCGGTGGTCCTCAAACTCCAGAGTGCAGATCGAGTGCGTGATTCCCTCGATACCGTCCTCGATGGGATGCGCAAAATCGTACATCGGATAGATGCACCACTGATCGCCGGTGTGCTGGTGAGACAGATGAGCGACACGATACAGAATCGGATCGCGCATGTTGATGTTGGAGCTTGCCATATCGATCTTGGCGCGGAGTGTCTTTTCTCCGTCTGCGAACTCGCCCTCTCTCATGCGGCGGAACAGGTCCAGGTTCTCCTCGACGCTGCGCTCGCGGTTCGGATCATTTTTGCCGGGTTCTGTAAGCGTACCTCTGTACTCGCGCATCTCTTCTGCCGTCAGGTCAGAGACGTACGCGTGTCCTTTGCGAATGATCTTCACTGCGATCTCATACATCTGCTCAAAATAGTCGGACGCGTAGTAGATCGTGTCGCCGTAATCAGCCCCGAGCCACGTCACGTCCTCGATGATGGAATCGACGAACTCGGATTTTTCCTTGGTCGGGTTGGTATCGTCAAAGCGAAGGTTGAAGGTACCGCCGTACTCTTTGGCAAGCCCGGAATTTAAAAGGATACTCTTGGCGTGGCCGATGTGAAGGTATCCGTTCGGCTCGGGAGGAAATCTTGTGTGGACGTGATCATACACGCCCTCCGCAAGGTCCTTGTCGATGGCCATCTCAATAAAGTTTCTGCTCTCACGCACCTCTTCTGTCTCAGGGGTGGTCTTGATGTCTTCTGTGCTCATTAATATATAATCCTCAACGTAATATTTTAGTTTCGCAATTTATGTTCTGACCAGCCCACGTGATCAGCTTTCCTGGTCAGTTCTCCTGGTCAGTTTTCCCGGGCATCCTTACGATCAGTTCTCAGAAGCGGAATAGTTAGGAGCTTCCTTGGTGATCTGAATGTCGTGCGGGTGATTCTCCTTGAGGGAAGCAGCTGTGATCTTGATGAACTTGCCGTTATCCTGCAGCTCCTGGATGTTGTGGGAGCCTGTCAGGCCCATACCGGAGCGGATGCCTCCGAGCAGCTGGAAGATCGTATCCTCGACGGAGCCCTTATAGGCAACACGTCCCTCGACGCCTTCCGGAACCAGTTTCTTGGCATTCTCCTGGAAATAACGGTCCTTGGAGCCGCTCTCCATTGCAGCGATGGATCCCATGCCGCGGTAGACCTTGTATTTTCTGCCCATGTAGAGCTCTGTGGCTCCGGGGCTCTCCTCGCACCCTGCGAAGATCGAACCCATCATGCAGACATTTCCGCCTGCTGCCAGAGCCTTCGTCATATCACCGGAGTACTTGATACCGCCGTCTGCAATGATCGGGATTCCGTAAGCCTTTGCCACATCATAGGAATCCATGATCGCGGAGATCTGGGGAACGCCGCAGCCCGTGACGACACGTGTCGTGCAGATAGAGCCGGGTCCGATACCGACCTTGACTGCGTCTGCGCCGGCCTCGATCAGGGCCTTTGTGCCCTCGCCTGTGGCAACGTTGCCCGCGATGACATCGAGATCAGGATATTTTTCCTTGATCAGGCGGATGCAGCGCAGGACGTTCTCCGAGTGGCCGTGGGAAGAATCCAGGACGATAACGTCAACCTTGGAGCTGATCAGCTCCGCGACGCGGTCCAGGACATTCGCGGTGATACCGACAGCGGCGCCGCACAGGAGCCTGCCCATGTCGTCCTTGGCTGCGAGAGGGTACTTGATCGTCTTCTCAATGTCCTTGATCGTGATCAGGCCCTTGAGGTTGAAGTCGTCATCGACGATCGGCAGTTTTTCCTTTTTGGATCTTGCAAGGATCTCCTTGGCCTCCTCCAGGGTCGTTCCGACCTTGGCGGTGATCAGGTTCTCGCTGGTCATGACTTCACTGATCTTTCTGGAATAATCAGTCTCAAATTTGAGGTCACGGTTGGTGATGATACCGACGAGCTTTTTGCCGATGGTGATCGGAACGCCGGAGATGCGGAATTTGCGCATCAGGTCCTCAGCGTCGCCAAGAGTGTGATCCGGAGAGAGATAGAACGGATCCGTGATAACGCCGTTCTCGGAACGTTTGACGCGATCGACCATCTCTGCCTGCTGCTCGATCGACATGTTCTTGTGAATGATACCGATGCCGCCCTGTCTGGCCATAGCGATCGCCATGCGGTCCTCGGTAACGGTGTCCATGCCCGCACTCATCATGGGAATGCTGAGGCGGATCTTTTTAGTGAGCTGTGTGGATACATCCACTTCATTCGGCACGACTGTTGAATAAGAAGGTACCAGCAATACATCATCAAAAGTGATCTTCTCGCCAATAATAGTCGCCATAAAATCTCCTCTCTTAGTGAATATTATGATATTGGGATCAAAAGGTTAAATAGTCTGTCGATACAGGCCTTTTCCCGCCGTTTGCAGAAGCAGTAAAAATACCTGTATGTGTCAAAAAACAGCCGGGGGTGTTCTCCCGACTGTTAACACTATTTGCATCAATCTTTGAATACCTTTCTCGGAGCAAACTGGCGTATTGCGCCAAGAAGGACCTCTGCCTCTTCCCCTGCCAGGGTGAGGAGAAGTTTCGTGTCTCCGATATAAAGCTCAAATTTGGTTCCCTTCTCCTGAGGGTCGTGGCTGCTGTAATCCAGCGTTTTTGCCACCTGGCGGTTCTTCATTCCGTCCAGGTGCCAGGAACCCTGCGGCGCAAGGATCTCCATCTTGTCCAGGTCATAGCTGCCGAGCGATTTGCGGCTGCTCTTGTCCATGATCTTGGCAAGGCGCAGTTCCCTGTCGACCAGAGAATACTCGTACTCGATGTTGACATTGCGGGAGACGAACCATGCGCCCACTCCCGTCGCAATACCGATGATCACTGCGACCCAGAGGCCGGTTGCAAGGCCGATCAAAACAAAGCACACAGTGAGGCAGATCAGCAGGATCTTGAGAAAATTCATCAGCGTGTTTTTCTTAGTATTAACTACTACCTCAATACAGCCGTTATCCATAGCCATTGTCGTTCCTCCAACCGTTTCCGAGTTGTGACTAGTTTATTACAGAATCCTCCCAAATGCAACCAAAAACGTTTTCTGGACCGCGTCAAGTTCTCCTCGGTCAAATGATTATGTTTTATCCTTAGTGGTATCGTGCGATATGCCGATCAGTGCTGACAGGATGGGAAGATAGATAGCTCTTTATTATTCTTAAAGAGTTGCACTTATCTTGTCAACATCCATTCAGTCTTTATCAGTGCTTGAATCAGCAGATAACGTTCCACTCTGTACCTGCCTTCCAGCGGCAATACGGCTCGGGCCCCCGCGCCCATGGGTCCCGCCCTCGCCTGCCGCTTGCGTACCTTATCAGTAAGACGAATAACACTGGGGCTCTTCTTCCCGTTCTGTTACAGCCCCATGATCCATGCCCTCAGAGGCAGTAATGGTTTGCGAACCAGAACTTCTTCTTTATGTCCCGGCTCAGGCTTCCCTGCCATCGTTCCAGATACCGCCGGTCAGGATCTGTGACGGTCGTTCCTTTGAGCACTTTCTTCAACGATATCTTGTCCGGTATCTGGTCTGTCTCTGCTCCGGCTGCCTTTTTCAGTTGTGCCTGTTCCCGGGTAAACTGGACCAGCTTTCGCATATCTCCGCCGTTTTTATAGTACGCCCTCAGCCGGCACATCTGGTCCGCCCCTTTATGGCTCCAGGCCATAGGCAGTGTACTCATCCTCCGCGAGAGTATGTGATATACATGGGCCTCCGTACTGCTCCCGACGCAGTGGCTTTCTTCTACCATCTTTGCCCGCAGCCTCGTCCTTGCCCCTGCCCAGTTGTTCTGTATGTATTGCGCCGCCTCTGCCACATTTTTTGTCTGGCTTTCCGTTTCGCAGTACCCTTTCAGTTCTTCCGCAAGCTTTTTGAATCCTTCCTGGTCATCATCACTGATCTTTTCTCTTATCCGACTCCCTGCTTCCCCTGCGCTGTCCAGCATCTGGCTCGTCATCCTGTGGATCGCTTTGGTCAGATGGAATCCATCCAGTGCCGTTTCCAGCTTCTTTCCAAACCTCCACTTTCCGGCTTCGATCCAGCTGCCCCCATCCGCGTTCAGGTAGATCTTCCGCAGCTTTTCTATCTCATAATGCTCTTCGATATAGGTATATACCTCCTCCCAGAGTGCATTGTTCCCTTCCGTTCCTTCATACAGTCCGCAGAAGTTGTACGGGTTTACCAGACGGTACCGCACGGATTCCTGCTTCCTGGTCTTTATCGTCTCCCTTTCGACGCCTTCATATACATAGACCATCTTGCCCAGCATCGTGTTGATCTTCCTGCCAAGGCTGTCTTTCGGAAGGTCGCCTTTCTCCATGATGAACTGCTGTGCGATATGGTCTTCGTCTGCGTCGATGTACAGGTAATCGACTTCTTTCTTCTTCTCCGGTTTTTCCGGGCTGGGGAATTCCAGGCTGTGTATCAGGTTTTTCACGGTCTGCTTACTCAGCAGCTGCTCGTTTACTTCCGAAAGGCACCCCGATTCCCGGTAGGAGTGTTCCACACACCGTTCCAGTACCTTTACCTGGGCTTCTTCTGTGACACGTTCATCCTTTAAAAGCCCCAGTACCTTCTCCAGAAGGCATATGCTCTGATTCGTCTCCTTGTCCGTGTACCAGCGGGCACGGAAGCGGATATCTCCCCGTGATGTCGTCAATATCCTGTCATCAAAGCCTTCTGACTTATAATGCCTTTTCCGCAGCCGGTCTTCAAAGATCGCCTGGTCAACACTTCTGATATAATCCGCCAGGATATTCAGTGCCAGCGTATCCATTTCCTTGAACACGCCGGTGATCACACTGTACATATCCTGCGGGTCTTCATATCCTTTATTAAAGATTTCTGTGATATTTTCGATCCCAAGTGACAAAAACTGTTGTATACTGTTTTCCATAAAGACATCCTTTTATAGTGTTTTGTTTGTTTTTGACGATTCATACAATAACACTAAGGATGTCTTTTTCAAGTCTATCTATCTCAAAACCGAGAACTATTTTACCCTAACCGTTTTCTGTTTCAGCGATACATATAGGAAAGAAAACTCTTTGCCGCTTCGAGTCTCTCACTCCCTGCAACGACCCCGTAAATGCTGACTGCGCCGGGGTAAAAGCCCTCTTTTTCAATAAACGGAGCATCGGTGACAACGATGCCGTAGGGCACGGGCTCTCTCATTCCCGAGGGATCCGGAAGGACAAAGGTATCCGGATTTTCAAATGCTGCCGCTTCTTCCGTCGTCGGGAAATCTTCCATACAAGACGGATCCTCCTCATAGGCCTGCAGCCTCTCGCGATTCTCCGCCGCATCCATGTAATAGAGTTCTCCAGGAAGCGCAGCAAGCTCTTCCTCCGTGTAGACCTCCCTTAAGTCAAGGAACATGCTGTTGCGCGCGTAGTACCAGAAATAGAAGGCGTCCGCCACCATCACATCCACTTCGTGCGCCGCAGTCTGCGTCGTGATCTTCATCAGCACGGCGTAGTCCTGCTCACCGCCCGGGAAGCCGAGCGTCAGATACTCCGAGAGATCGAGATTGATGTTATATTCCTTCGTGTCGATCCCGGCAAACGCCGCGAAATCCTCCGCCAGCGCCGCAAGGGAGTCATCATACATGGCATAATCGGTCATCGCCGGATTGATAAAGATCGCGCCGAATCCCGTGTCCTTGCTGGTCAGGATCGTCTTTGTCATGCTCACCACGAAGAAAATACCGAAAATGATCCCGAAGGCCGGCAGCTTATAATACTCCCAGAAATACTCCCAGTATGCCTTGGGGCCTTTCCCTTTCAGTTTCTTGCGTTCTTCCCTGATCTCATCTGATAAAGCCATTGCTGTTTCTCCGTAATATATATTTTGACAGAAAAATTATCCGACATTGCATTATGATAGCATAAAACACCCGCCGGCAAAATACACAAATGCCGGCGGGTGTTCATTTGTGGCGTAAAGTGAGTCACGGGGAAGCATCCGCTGACTCACTTTTTGAATGCAGATCACGGCAGGTGTCTGCGGTGGAGTCACGGGGACGCATCCCTGACTCACTTTTGAATGCAGATCACGGCAGGTGTCTGTAGGATCTGCTGTGAATGAACACTTAGATCTGCTTCATTCCTCGTGAATGTAAGACAAGATAACGGGCAGCGTTTCACGCTGCCCGTTAAAGCCGACTGTTTAAAGTATCCGCACATCAGTGCGGATACGAGTTTGGAGGCTGTGTCTGTCTGGAATGAACGAGGAATGTTAGCAGATCTTGTGTGAAGAAACCGCGGATCCCACAGACACCTGCCGCGATCTGCTTTCAGTAAAATGAGTCAGGGATGCGTCCCCATGACTCACCTGTGACTCACTTTAAATCTGCGTCTCCACAAAGATCGCGTAGATCGCGCGGATCGCGTTCTCAAAGTCTTTGTTTGCGACGCCGATGATGATGTTGAGCTCTGAGGAGCCCTGGTCGATCATACGCACGTTGACGTGGGCGTGGGCGAGGGCGGAGAAGATCCTGCCGGCTGTACCGCGCTGGGATTTCATACCGCGGCCTACGACCGCGATCAGGGCGAGATCGGATTCGATCTCGATGGAGTCCGGCTCCGCCATTCTGTGGATGGCAGAAACGACTCTCTGCTCTTTGTCCATGAATTCCGTCTCATGGACAACGACGGTCATCGTATCGATGCCGGAGGGCATGTGCTCGATCGAGATGCCGTTCTCCTCAAAGGCCTGCAGGACCTTGCGGCAGAAGCCGACCTCGGAGTTCATCATGTCCTTGGAGATCAGCACGGCGCAGAAATCTTTTTTACCGGCGATACCAGTCACAACGTAGCCGGATTTCTGGCAGGTGCTCTCCACGATCCAGGTACCAGTGTCATCAGGGCAGTTGGTATTCTTGATATTGATCGGGATCCCCTCGTGGCGCACGGGGAAGATCGCGTCCTCATGCAGCACGGAAGCTCCCATGTAGGAGAGCTCTCTTAACTCTTTGTAAGTGATGGTCTTGATCGCCGCGGGTTCCGAGACGATCCTGGGGTCCGCCACAAGGAATCCGGAGACATCCGTCCAGTTCTCGTAGACGTCGGCGCGGATCGCGCCTGCCACGATCGAACCTGTGACGTCGGATCCGCCGCGGGAGAAAGTCTTGACCCTGCCGTCATGGCTGCATCCATAGAAGCCAGGCACGACTGCCTTGGGCGTTTCCATGAGCTTTGCCTTCATTGCCTTTTTCGTCTTATATTCATCCAGGAGGCCATGCTCGTCAAAAAAGATGCAGGTCACCGGATCAATGAATTCAAATCCGAGGTAATTCGCCATGACACGGCCGTTTAAGTATTCGCCGCGGGAAGCGATGTAGTCGCTGTCCGGCTCGGTCTTGAGGTGCTCCTCGATTACTGCGAACTCGTCATCGAGGGAAAAATCCAGCTCCAGGCCGCGGATGATCTCATTGTATCTGGAGCAGATCTCGCGGAACGGATCCGTAAAAGAAGCGCCACTCTTTGCCAGATCATAGCAGCGGTACAGCAGGTCTGTTACCTTCGTGTCTCCGTCAAATCTTTTTCCGGGTGCGGAGGGAACTACATAGACGCGGCTCTCATCCGCCCGGACGATGTCACCAACTTTTTTAAACTGTTTGGCGTCAGCAAGGGAGCTGCCGCCGAATTTAACTACTTTCTTCATTTGATCTCCTACACATGAAGAGACAGTACTCTGTGCTCTTTTGCATATCCACAGAGTACCATCCTGTAATACTTAAAGAAGCCTGATGCTCTTTGCTCCGTCGAATTCCTTGATCCTTGCGGCAAAATCGCCTTCCGTGATCTCCGGTGTCGTGAATGCGAATTCGCTCTCCACGCCGATGCTCACCGGCTGGATCTCACTGCCAAAATAAGTCTTTGCCTTATCCGCCTGCTCCGCGGGGACCCGAACGAAGAAGGATACCTTCTCTGCCATGGCATCTCCCATGACCGCGGGCTGGTTGCGAAGGCCGATATCGATGTTCTTGCCGGCATTCTGAATGCACTCGACGACGTCGGAGACGACAGCGCTGGCGGTGGGCAGCTTTCCTGCGCCGCTTCCGTAGAACATGAGGTCGCCGACCATATTTCCGTGCACCATAATGGCGTTAAAAACATCCTCGACGCTGTACAGCGGATGGCCCTTCGGCACCATATAAGGCGCTGTTCTGACAAGGATCTGGTTGGTAGCCCTGTCATGTCTGCAAACGCCGAGGAGCTTGACTGCTCTTCCGATGGCACGCGCATACTGAAGATCCTTTTTGTCGATCTTGCTGATACCCTCGCAGGGGACCTGCTGGTATTTTACATTCATGCCTGTGACAAGGGATGCCAGGATCGCGATCTTGCGGCAGGGATCATACCCTTCAATGTCCGCCTCAGGATTGCGCTCTGCGTAGCCATTGTCCTGCGCCTGGCGGAGAGCCTCTTCAAAATCGAGGTCCTCGGTCTCCATCTTGGTCAGGATGTAGTTCGTCGTTCCGTTCAGGATGCCGATCACGGAGGTGATAAACTCCTGCGCAAAGGAAGAGCGAAGCGGGCGGAGGATCGGGATGCCGCCGCCGACACTGGCCTCAAACAGGTAACTGCAGTTGTGCTCTCTTGCGATCACGGCCAGCGTTCCGCCCAGGGCATCTACCAGTTCCTTGTTGGATGTGCAGACGCTGATCCCTTTTTCCAGGGCGCGCTTTGAAAATGTAAAGGCCGGCTCTTTTCCTCCCATGGTCTCGCAGATCACGGAGATCTCCGGGTCATTTAAGATCACGTCGATGTCGTGTACGACCCTGTCCGCATAAGGAGAACCCGGAAAATCGCGGATATCCAGAATGTATTTGACGTGGATCCCCTCGGGGAGCTCCCTGCGGATCTCCGCCTGGTTCTCATCGATCACTTCCGCGATACCGCTTCCGACTGTACCAAATCCGATAATTGCTATCTCTGTCATGATATTTCCTGCCTTCCCGTGACCCGGATCCTGCTGACACCGTTCAGCTGTTCCAAAGCACTTAATATTGTTCCTGTATCCTCTGTATCTTCCCTGATCTGAATACTGATGCTGACTGCCGCCATGCCTCCTGTCGGAATGGACTGGTGGATCGTCAGGATGTTTGCGCGGCTCACTGCGATCACGGAGAGGATCCCGGATAAGACGCCGGCCTCGTCGTGAATATCCAGCTGAAGTGTCAGTGTTTTGCCCTCCAGCGAATCATGGAACTCTGAGATCTCGTCCTTGAACTTATAATAGGAGCTGCGGCTGATGCCGACCTCCCGGACTGCCTCTCCCACTGTCTTCGCCGCTCCGGACGCCAGCAGCTTATTGACACTGACAACCTTGAGCAGGACCTCGGGAACCGCCCTCTTGCGTATCACATAGTATTCTTCCGCCATGATGACTCCGTTTGAAATATTTCCGCTTCGCCTCAAGTCTCTGCAAGGCGGACATTTGTACGCTCATAGCGGATATATTAGCACTGTAGAAGATGTTTTGCAAGAAAAAAAGAACACCTTTCGGTGTTCTTTCGTTCTGCCCTGGTCTTACATAACTGCATTTGCTAATTTACATTGCTAAAACAGACTCACGGAAAACCGTGTGTTTTCCTCCATAATTAGAAAAGGCACTTGTGCTTGATTCACGCAGTTTTGATAATTAAAGCTTTGTTACGTTGACAGCCTGAGGTCCCTTCTGACCCTGAACTACATCGTACTCAACAGCCTGGCCCTCAGCCAGAGACTTGAAGCCTTCCATGTTCAGACCTGAATAGTGTACGAACACGTCATTGCCCTCGGAATCAGAGATGAAACCGTAGCCCTTCTGGTTGTTGAACCATTTGACAGTACCTTTGTTCATTAATTAATACCTCCACAATGAATAAAAAATAAATATGTTCTATTGTGAACTAATTTCACAACATATCCAACTTAGCACATGTGTTATTAAAAGTAAAGATGTTTTCGATGAAAATTATTTTGCTTCCTCATCCTCCGGGGCGAATTCCCCCATCCTGTTGAGAACCAGATCATAGCCGTCATTTCCGTAATTGAGCGAGCGGTTGACGCGGCTGATCGTCGCAGTGGACGCCCCTGTCTGCTCAGCGATCTTCAAGTAAGTCTCATGCTGCCGCAGCATGGTAGCCACCTCAAAACGCTGAGAAAGGGAGAGGATCTCATTCACCGTACACAGGTCTTCGAAAAAGTCATAACACTCTTCAGCTGTCTGCAGCTCCAGGATCGCCCGGAACATATGATCGACAGCCTTCGTGTGGATCTTCTTATTCATCTGTAACTAACCTCCAAATGACACTAATACTATGCGACAAAAGATGAGGTGTATCCATCTCCTGCCCGCCATCTAAAGCGATAGCCACAGGGCACACGGGTCCACCCCATTAACTTTCATTCTTTAAAATTTTAACACGTTAAAACACGAATGTCATTGGCGGAAATGCTGCATTTTTCCTTTCTTTTTTATGACCTTTTTCTTTTCACTGTGTGGCAATTTCTTATTCCCGGATCTTATTTCTTTTACCGGACTTGTTCTGTGCTTTTACCGGGCTTTATGGGACTCTTACGGGCTATTGCGGGTTCTTACGGAGTTCTTACGGGCTCTGCCCATATACGTTCCCTGAACTCGTTACGGACGCAGTCGCCCTCCAGACATCTTTGCAGATGACTTTTCTTCATTCATCTGCTGTTTTTGTCTCTTGTCCTGAGTTCGTCTACGGATGCAAGCGCTCTCTAGCATGCAATGCAGATGATTCTTTCTTCCCTTCCTTTGGTTTTCCAGGACATCTACAGCTCTCTTTTAAATTTCTTTACGGATGAAGCTGCCCTTCCGGCATCTTTGCAGATGGTTTTTTCTTCATTCATCTGCTGTTTTTGTCTCTTGTCCTGAATTCACCTACGGATGCATGTGCTCTCTGAAATACAATGCAGATGATTCTTTCTTCCCTTCCTTTGGTTTTCCAGGATATCTACAGCTCTCTTCTGAGTTTCTTTACGGACGCAGCCGCCTTTTGGCATGCCATGTGGATGACTTCAAGTGGGAGGTCCCCTCCGAATATATCCAGAGCGCTGCCCACTGTAACGTCGATCTGCCCGCTGGAAGCTTCCGCAAGGATATCCAGGTCTTCCAGTTTATGGACTCCGCCGGCATAGGTGACCGGGAACGGGCGCCCCTTCGCCTCTCTTTGCTGCATCCACTGACCGAGAAGACGCACAAGTTCTGTCTCGATCCCGGCGCGTTTTCCCTCCACGTCCGCTGCATGGATCAGGAATTCATCACAGTACTGCGCGAGTTCCTCCAGTGTTTCAGGGCAAATGACAAAATCCGTTTCTTTCTGCCACCGGTCAGTCACGACGACATACTCTGGACCGCCGGCGTTGCCTGCAACGCAATTGTTTCTTCGTCTTCTGCAGGAAAGATCAAGGACCAGGCGCTCTTTTCCAACCTGCTCCACGAGCTTCAAAAGCCGCTCCCTGTCGAGCCTGCCTTCACGGAAGACATAAGAGGTCACGATCACATGGGAAGCGCCTGCCTCCAGGTATTCCTCCGCATTCTCGGGCGTTATGCCTCCCCCGACCTGCATGCCGCCTGGATAGGCTCTCAGGGCGCCCAGTGCCTGCTGCCTGTCCGCTTCGTACAGCTCAGGCTCCTTCTGCGCGCTGTTGAGCAGTATGATATGGCCGCCGGGGAGTCCGCGCTCTTTATATAGCGCCGCATACTCCGCCGCCGGCTTCGTGCTCATAAAATTTTCGGCAGCCCTGCCGAACGCTTCGTCCGTAAGAGAGCTGCCGATGATCTGCTTGACACTGCCGTTGTGAATGTCAATACATGGTCTTAAATTCATGCGAGAACATCCTTCATGGAATAAAGGCCTGCCGGTTTGCCGGCAAGGAACTTCGCCGCCTCGACGGCGCCTTTTGCGAAAACAGCGCGGCTGTAAGCGCGATGCGAGAAGGTTATGACCTCATCCTCACCCGCGAAGATAACGTCATGGTCTCCCACGATGGTACCGCCGCGAACGGCACTGATGCCGATCTCCTGCTGCCTTCTCTTCTCTCTTCTGCCGCTTCTGTCATAGACGTAGTCCAGAGTTTCTTCTACAGACTCATTGACCGCATCTGCCAGGGCGAGAGCTGTCCCGGAAGGAGCATCCAGCTTCTGGTTGTGGTGTTTCTCAACGATCTCACAGTCAAAGCCGGCTGCCAGGAGCTTCGGCGCATTCTCTTTTAAGATCTCGATGATCAGGTTGACGCCGACGGACATGTTTGCGGATTTCAGGACAGCGATCTGTTCTGCTGTCTTCTCCATTTTCTCTGTCTGCTCCGGTGTCAGGCCTGTTGTGCACAACACGACCGGCAGGCCTTTTTCCTTTGCATAGGCAAGAAGACCGTCCACCGCCTTTGCTGTTGAAAAATCGACGATGACATCGGCGCTTTCCGCGACTTCTTCGATCGTGCGGTATACAGGATAGGAACTATAGGTCTCCCCATAGGCATCCACTCCTGCAGAGATTATAACGCCTTCTTCTCTGGAAACGATATCCGTGATCATATGACCCATACGGCCGCAGCAGCCGTGGAGCAGTATTCTTGTCATATTATTCCTCCATGCCGTAGCGATAGCGAAGGCATCCCGCAGGAGAATTTCGCGATGAAGCACCCGCAGGGTGCGATTCTCCTGAATCGGAATTTGAGACGCTTGCGGCTCAAATTTAGTGTGAAAAATGTGCATCAGCACATTTTCACACGATTCCCTCTTATTTAACCTTGACTCCGAATCTGATCATTGCCTCTTTAAGCTTGTCCGCCTTAGCGGGCGTCATCTCGGTCAGGGGCATACGAAGCGGACCTGCGGCAAAGCCCATCAGGTTCACGGCTTTCTTGACCGGGATCGGGTTGACCTCGGAGAAGAGATTCTCGAACAGCTCCAGCGTATCGAACTGGAGCTGCGCAGCTCCTTTGATATCCCCGTCAAAGAATTTCCGGCACATGTCATGCATGGCTTCCGGAGCCACATTCGCGACCACGGAGATCACACCCTTGCCGCCGATCGAAAGGAGCGGCACGACCTGGTCGTCATTGCCGGAATACAGCTCGATATCCCCGTTCGTCAGCTCCATGATCTTGACGATCTGGCTGATATCACCGGAGGCTTCCTTGATACCGACGACATTCGGGATCTCTTTGACGATCCTGGCTGTCGTCGCGGGCAGCATATTGCAGCCTGTGCGGCTGGGAACGTTGTACATGATGATCGGCGTATCCGGCACTGCGTCCGCGATCGCCTTATAATGCAGATACAGTCCTTCCTGGGTCGCCTTGTTGTAATAAGGAGTCAGGATCAACAGGGCGTCCGCACCTGCTGCCGCAATCTCTTTGGAGAGCTCGATTGCCGTTGCCGTGCAGTTGGAGCCGCTGCCGCCGATAACAGGTACTCTGCCATTTACATAATCAATACAGAATTTGCAGACGTCGACATGCTCCTGCTCGGTCATCGTCGCAGCCTCTCCTGTAGAACCGCAGACTATGATCGCATCCGTGCCGTGCTCGATCTGGTAATCAATGATCTCTTTGAAGGCCTCGTAGTTGACCTTCTGTGTATCCTCGTAGAACGGAGTAATAATGGCTACTCCCGAACCGGTGAAAACTGCCATAGTACGCTCCTCCTTTATTTTTCAAACGTCGTGATCTCGGAGATCTCATCCGCAATACTGCAGTAATCCGAGCTCATAGACACGCCGGTAATGATGACTCTCGTGTCCCCTCTCCTTGCCAGAATGCCGCTGAGTTCTTCCAGTGTAATAATATGATTGTCGATCAGTCCCAGGACTTCATCCATGACGAGGATGTCGCATTCGGCTGTATCCAGTACTTTCTTGGCAAAGTGAAGGCCGTTGCGCAGATTCTCTGTCTCCTCCCTGCGCTCCTCATCACTCATCTCTTCAAAAGCCCGCTCCGACTTTTCAAACCGGAAGAAACGGATCTGCGGCTCAAGACGCTTGAACAGCTCTGACTCCGCGATCTCGCCGCTCTTTAAGAACTGAATGAAGATCACCTGCCTGCCCTTGGCCGCCTGCCTGAGCGCCAGCCCCAGGGCCGCAGAAGACTTTCCTTTGCCTGTTCCGGTAAAAATTATAACCTTTCCAGCATCCATGACATCTCACCTGTGAAAAATATTTTTTTTATAATCTATCACGATTCTGTGTAAATGTCTAATTTCCGGTTGCTATTTACATCTGTCATACCAAGGTGCCTGCATCTGTATGCCTTCTATTTTCACTTTTCCGTGATCACTCCTCCGTGATCAGTCCGTGCCACTCCTGGAGGGAGAGGACGGGGCTGCTGCCCTCGGTGCGCAGCTGATGGATACCCTCTGCTGCCGCCCTGGCTGCCGCGATGGTGGTGATGTAAGGTATTTTTGCCTTGATCGCAGCCTTGCGCAGGTAGCTGTCATCGTGCTTGGCTCCCTTGCCGAAGGGGGAGTTGATGATCAGCTGGATCTTGCCGTTGGTGATCAGGTCCGTGACGTTGGGTCTTCCCTCATAGCTCTTGAGCACGCGGGTGACCGGTACGCCGGCTTCCTCGATCAGGCTGCAGGTCTCTCCTGTCGCCAGGATTCTAAAACCGTCGTTGTAGAAGCTCCGTGCGATCTCGGCCGCATCCGGCTTATCCTGTGCATTGACGGAGATGAGAACGCTTCCCTCCATAGGAAGAGTTGCTTTCGCTGCTTCCTCTGCCTTGAAGAACGCCTCGCCGGTCGTCCTGGCCATGCCGAGAACCTCGCCGGTAGAGCGCATCTCGGGTCCGAGAATGGGATCTACCTCCGGGAACATGTTGAACGGGAAGACTGCTTCCTTGACGCCGTAATACGGGATCTTGGTGTGTTTCAGTTCTTTCAGCGGAGAAGGCCTGCCGGTGATCTGCGCTGTGATGATATCTGTCGCGATCGGCACCATGGAGATGCCGCATACCTTGGAGACGAGCGGCACTGTGCGGGATGCGCGCGGGTTTGCCTCGAGCACATACACGATGCCGTCCTCGATCGCATACTGCATGTTCATCAGTCCTACGACGTTCATCTCCACCGCTATTTTTCTCGTGTACTCGCGGATCGTGTTCAGGTTTTCTTCCGAAATATGCCTGGAAGGAATGATGCACGCGCTGTCTCCGGAGTGGATACCTGCGAGCTCGATGTGCTCCATGACTGCGGGAACGAACGCATCCGTGCCGTCACTGATGGCGTCTGCCTCGCACTCCAGTGCATTATGAAGGAACCGGTCGATAAGGATCGGGCGGTCGGGCGTTACGCCGACAGCTGCCTTCATATAGTCTTCCATGCTCTCATCGTCGCGCACGACTTCCATTCCGCGTCCGCCGAGGACGTAGGAAGGACGGACCATGACCGGATATCCGATCCTGTTTGCGATCTCCTTTGCCTCTTCGACGGTCGTCGCCATATCGGACTCCGCCATGGGGATCCCCAGCTTGTCCATCATGACGCGGAACTGGTCTCTGTCTTCCGCAAGGTCAATGACCTCGGGCGTCGTGCCGAGGATGTTGACGCCCTCTTCCTTGAGCTTCGCAGCGAGGTTCAGAGGGGTCTGGCCACCGAACTGGGCGATGACGCCAACAGGCTTCTCAGCTCTGTAGATCGAGAGCACGTCCTCCAGTGTAAGCGGCTCAAAATACAGCTTGTCGGAGGTATCATAGTCTGTCGAGACCGTCTCCGGATTGCAGTTGACGATGATCGTCTCAAATCCGAGTTTTTTCAGGGACTGCGCCGCATGTACGCAGCAGTAGTCGAATTCGATGCCCTGACCGATTCTGTTGGGGCCTCCGCCGAGGATCATGATCTTCGGCTTGTCCTCGCGGATCGGATTATTTCCCTTAGCGCAGTAGGTACTGTAATAGTAAGCGCTGTCCTGGGTCCCGCTGACGTGGACGCCGTCCCAGCTCTCCGTGATGCCGAGAGCCTCTCTTCTGTGACGGATCGAATCCTGGGAAACGCCGAGGATCTGCTTTAAATACATATCGGAGAAGCCGTTCTTCTTGGCGCTGATCAGCGACTCGTCAGAGGGCAGGCCATTTCCGCCTGCTGCCTTGCTGGCCTTGCCTTCGGCGACAAGCTTCTCTTCCTCCTGCACCAGTTCCAGCATCTGCTGGACAAAATAGTGTTTTACCTTGGTGATCTCAAAGATCTCATCCACCGTTGCACCCTTGCGGAGCGCCTCATACATGATGAAGTGTCTCTCGCTCGAAGGGGTAATGAGCAGCTGCAGCAGCTCTTCCTTGGACAGTGTATCGTAGTTCTTGACATGACCGAGACCGTAGCGGTCTTTTTCCAGGGAGCGGATCGCCTTCTGGAATGCCTCCTTGTAATTCTTGCCGATGCTCATGACCTCGCCGACCGCGCGCATCTGTGTTCCGAGCACGTCGTTGACGCCCTTGAACTTTTCAAATGCCCAGCGGGCAAACTTGACGACGACAAAGTCGCC
Source organism: Lachnospiraceae bacterium (assembly GCA_017449745.1). Lineage (GTDB taxonomy): Bacteria > Bacillota > Clostridia > Lachnospirales > Lachnospiraceae > CAG-791. Next base: position 1,339 of record JAFTFD010000360.1, on the reverse strand, counting down.
GTTCGGAACATACTGGTCGAGAGTTCCGAATTTGCTGTCCGGCAGGTCTTTTAAGGTCAGGCCGGAAGCGAGCTTTGCAGAGACCAGTGCGATCGGGAAGCCGGTCGCCTTGGAAGCCAGCGCTGAGGAGCGGCTGGTTCTCGGATTGATCTCGATAACGATAACACGCCCGCTCTTGGGATCATGGGCAAACTGGACATTGGTTCCGCCGATGACGCCGATATGCTCTACGATCTTGTAGGCCTGTCTCTGCAGCTCTTTCTGCAGATCCTCATCGATCGTCAGCATCGGAGCCGTGCAGTAGGAGTCACCGGTGTGAACACCGACAGGGTCCACGTTCTCGATGAAGCAGACGGTGATCATGTTGTTGTCTTTGTCGCGGACGACTTCGAGCTCCAGCTCCTCCCAGCCGAGGATCGACTCCTCGACGAGGACCTGGCCGATTAGGGAAGCCTGCAGGCCTCTCGCGCAGACTGTCTTGAGTTCTTCTTTATTATAAACAAGGCCGCCTCCGGCACCGCCCATCGTATATGCGGGGCGCAGGACTACGGGATAGCCCAGGCGGTCAGCGATCGCCAGCGCCTCTTCCACGCTGTAGGAGACCTCGGAGCGCGCCATCTCGATGCCGAGACTGTTCATGGTATTCTTAAACTCGATCCGGTCCTCGCCGCGCTCAATAGCGTCGACCTGGACACCGATCACCTGGACGCCGTATTTGTCCAGTACGCCTGCCTTATAGAGCTCGGAGCAGAGGTTCAGTCCGGACTGTCCGCCGAGGTTGGGCAGAAGCGCATCCGGTCTCTCCTTTTCGATCACGGCTGAAACACGTTCCACGTTCAGCGGTTCAATGTATGTCCTGTCTGCCATCTCCGGGTCGGTCATGATCGTCGCCGGATTGGAGTTGACCAGTACGATCTCATATCCCAGCTGTCTCAGCGCCTTGCACGCCTGTGTCCCGGAATAGTCGAATTCGCAGGCCTGTCCGATAACGATCGGCCCGGATCCGATGATCAGTACCTTATGAATATCCGTTCTTTGTGCCATGTAGCCTCCTTTACTGCTGCCTTAACATCTAAAGCCTGTTCGAACAGGCTGTATTTAGCTGTCCCTGTTACAAATTTTTTTCATGTTAGTATATCCCATATGTGCCTTTTCGTACAATACCGGATCGTTAATTATTTCTATATAAAAACAGACAGATGGAACACCCCTCTGTCTGTAAAACCGGTTACCCGGCAATGATTCATTTACTGTCCTTGCGGAGCTTCTCCGCGTTCTGCGCCACCACTTCATCCGTAAGTTTGAATTTCTTAGTGAAAAATACAAATGCAGATACCAG
>JAFTFD010000359.1 GCA_017449745.1 Lachnospiraceae bacterium | reverse complement strand
CAAAAAACAGAGTCTATCTGTTTTGGCTCTATAGGCTGAGAAAACGTAAATAAAAAGAGGAAGGAGGGGTATCCCGGGAAATTCGTGTCACAGCGACAGCGGTCCCGGGATATCCCTCCGTCCTCTTTTTTTATTCAATTAACTCTTATCAGCAGATGCAGGCATCAGAAACCTGTCTGCACACGGCCCCGCCTGGATTTTCTGCGATAATGCAGGACACGCAGAAGCCCGTCGATGACCATCAGGATCCCCAGAGACAGGCTGTAGTACTCCATCGCCTCATGGGAGATGATAACGAAAGACAATCCATAGACGGCCGACAGAACGGATTCTGCGATGCACAGGAAACGCGCAAATCTGTCGTTGGAATAAGCGGCTGCTTTTTCGCCTGCGTGGTATGCGGCGATCAGCAGCAGGGCGCCGGCGATCATGCTGCCGAACAGGAAGGTCGCATTTTCCTTGACATAGAGGGACGTGATCAGCGAGAGCATGATAATGCAGATATAGATGTTCTCGCGATGTTCCCGGAAATTCCATTTGGAGCGGATCAGGCGCCTGGTCGTCACGTAGAATTCTACGCCTGTAATGGCAAATACCAGGACCAGGCAGATCAGATCCAGCAGATGACCGTATGCGACAGCGACCAGGACGCCCAGAGGAAGGAGAAGGATCCCCTGGAGCAGGAACGGCTTCTGGATCAGCTCCGCAGCCTTTTTCTTTAGGGAAGGAATAAAACCGGTCCTCTCATCCTGCTGTGCGATCTGGACCTGGGCCTGCACCTGCTGCTGGACCTGCCCCAGCGTAGGCACGCCGGAATTTTCTCCGAAGATCGCCTTATGCCCGAGGTCTTCCAGGGTCTCTTTAGTCGTCTGGCTGATGCCCTTTAAGGAACTGAGCGTGTCAAACAGGTTCTCCAGAGTCATATCTTCGAAATCCGTGATCCCGTTTTCGCTGAGTGCACCGAATAGTTCGTCAATAAAAGTCTGGCGCACATCGAAGGACTTGTCCTCGATCCATTCATCGATCACCTGATTCAGGCGAAGGCTTCCCGGGGCATTTTTATTTGCCAGGGCAAGGCCGCCGTGATCGATCAGCCAGGAGGGAAGAGAGTGCTGGGCGATCCCGTCGCGGTAGCTGCGCACGATCCGGGTATCCGTAATAGCGGGCTCAAATAATCTCCCGACGACGTCAAACTCAGGGATGATAAAGGAAGTCTTGTGATCGACTCTCTGAATGAGAGCGATGTCGATCACCTCCGGACACATGCCGGGGCCGTCCAGGGAGTAGATCCTTTCGGTCGCATCAAGCTCTTCGTCGGTCAGCATACAGCCGGCGTAAAGAGCGAGATTTCCGCCTTTGGAATGCCCGGCAATGTACCATTTGTGAGAATCCCCGGTTCCGGCCGGATCTGCAGCCGCATCAGTGGTGGTATTGCAATCTGCAGTATCGGTATCGACAAAAGCATTGGTATCGCCAGCATCGGGATCGTCAGCAGCTGTAAGATCGCAGGCTGCGGAAATCATTCTGTGGGCGTACCCGGCAGCCATTTCCTGGGCCTTTGTCTGCGTGAAGGAGATCATAAAGTTCTCCTTCCAGCCCGCCAGGGAAGAATCCGTGCCGCGGTATGCGATCAGGGAAAAACGGCCGGGATCATGGAAAGTGACCGCCGCAAACTGGAGAGGAGGTTCCTCCTCCAAAATATCGACGCAATCCGTCATCAGAAGATCGCCGAAGCGCCGGGAATGGACAGCGGCATTAAAAACATCGAAGTTGCCCATGTCGCCGCCGGTGATCAGGAGCCTTGCGGTGCCTTCCTCCGCCATCTTCGCGCAGTCGCTGACCTTCACCTGTTTTTTCTCACCTGAGAAGACCGGTGTCAGGTCAAAATAGGAAATAACGCACAGGATCAGGACGTCTGCATCCTGAAGAGGAACGCTGTCAAATCCGAAGCTTCCCATCCATTTCACATAATCGAGCAGGGTTTCCATAAAGTGCCTCCAAGGTCATGTCGGGTCATACCTGTGATCAGGTCAAAAAGAAGCTCAAAAAGCAGGTGCTAAAAAGCTGGTACTAAAAGCCAATACGAAAAGCAGGTACTAAAAAGCCGATACTAAAAGGTTGATACTAAAAAGCAGCCGGCGGGATACACAGCCGGTAAATACCATGTGCATCCTGCCAGCCGCTTTCATCACATTGCGAACTATAAATCAACAGGTTCGGAGCGGACGGATCATTTATAATCATATCCGCTGGCTTCTCCCAGCGGTCTGTCGAGCAGCTCCGGGTGTGCAAAAATATGTTTGATGAGCTTTAAGCTCCGGGCGAAATAGAATCCGTCCGCAATCCGCTCATCCAGTGTGGCGCCGATATCGATCAGCGTCCGCATCTGCCTCGTGCCGTCCGGCATGAGGACTTCGTCCTGGTAATAGGCACCGATCGTGATCATGATACTGTTGGTGCCGTAGTTGTTCAGATGGTGGTAGACAGCGGGGCACTTGATGCTGCCGAGGTTGCTCGCCAGGATCGTCGTGTAGTTGGGATCACCGTCCGTGAGGACTTTGGGATTGATGCCCCAGAAATCAAGCCACCGGACGATCCTGATAAAAATGATCAGGAAAAGGCGGGGAGCTTTGGCAAGACCGTCGAGGATCGCATCGATCCCTCCGGTGGAGTGCTCGCTTTTCCTCATTTTTTTGACGTCACCGTAGATAAGACGGCTGACATCGTCGAGAGTATCCGTGTCCTTCGGGACAAAAACCATAAGGGACTCGTCTGCGCCGTCGGCAAATCTGCGCTTGGCGACAAAGCTGATGCTGATCTCATCCCTTTCGTACATGCGGTATCCCTGGATGAAGCGGTTCATCAGCGGCCGCTCCCGCACCATGCGGGCAAGGGCGACGACCGCGCAGTGAAAGATCGTAGTCTTGAAATCCGGGTGTTCCGCGTTCTTTTTTTCAAGATAGGCGAGAAGATCCGTGCAGTCAAATGTATCGTGCAGGTATACCTCGCAGTCCGTCCGCTTGGGCAGCAGGTATCCCATGATCGTCTGCAGTCCCGGAGCAGGAACGTATCTGGCATCCCTCCGGTCTTTAAAGCTTTTCTTTTTCTGATTTGTTTCGCTCATAACTGTCTCCCATATGCAGGATATGCGGTTTCCGTCACGTATCGAATGAGAATCTGCTGTTCACACACGGTTTCTGTCCCATGTCTGTCCGATGCGGCTCTCAGGAACCTGATCAGGCGCTGGCCTTGGATTCTTCGTTTTCCTCTTCCAGCTTCCTGTAGGCTACTTTACCGACAAGTGTCTTGGGCAGCTCAGAGCGGAACTCGATCTCCTTCGGAATGGCATAGGCGGCGATGTGGAGCCTGCACTCCTCGAGGATCCTTTCCTTGCAGGCATCGTCCGGCGTCACGCCGTCGCGCAGCACGACGTAGGCTTTGACGCGCTGCATCCTGCGGGGATCCTTGACGCCGATCACGCAGCTGTAGGAGACATCCGGGCAGCTGTCGATCACGTTTTCGATCTGTCCGGGGTAGACGTTGTATCCGTTTGTAATGATCATGCGTTTTATGCGTTGGGAGAAATAGACGTAGCCTTCCTCATCCATGTAGCCGAGGTCACCCGTATACAGCCAGGTATCTCCGTCTTCCAGGACGCGCAGCGTATCGCGGGTCTCCTCTTCGTTGTCCAGATAACCGAGCATGACCGTGGGACCTTTTAAGATGATCTCGCCTTCCTTCCCGGGAGGAAGCTCCTGGGAGGTTCCGGGCTTTACGATCTTGTAGACTGTATCGGGGAACGGAATGCCGATGCTGTGCTCTTTGTAGGTATCCCTGGGCGTCAGGCAGCTGGCTGTGACGCACTCGGTCAGCCCGTATCCCTCGCGGATCTGAATGGAGGCTCCGTGCTCCTTCAGGAAAATATCGATCTTCTTTTTGAGCTCCACGGAGAGCGAATCTCCGCCGCAGAACATGCCCATCAGGTGGCTGAGGTCAGCCTTTTCAAGGGCTTCGATGTGGAGCAGGGCTTCAAAAATAGTCGGGACGCCGGCAATAAAATTGGGGCGCTTTTTGATCAGCATATCTGCATATGTCTTGCCGTTGAAGGTCGGCATCAGGATGCAGGTGGCGCCGTGGATCAGGATCGTGTGGATGTTGATGCCAAGACCGAACCCATGGAACATAGGCATGCAGCTGAGCATCGTCAGGCCGTGCTCAAAGCGCACGCCGATCGCCTCAACGGCCTGCAGGGCGAGATCGTTGAAATTGGCGTCGGAGAGACAGATACCCTTGGAGGTCCCGGTGGTGCCGCCGCTGTAGAGAATAACAGCGGTGTGCTTTAAATCAAACTTGCTTTCCGGCAGCGCGACATCCGGACGGCCGGTCTTCATGAAGGCTGTCCAGCGGACGGCAGACCAGCGGCAGTTCAGCCTGCGGGGATATTTCATCGCCGTGCGGCCTTTGGTCAGAGTAAAGGCAAGGGCCATGTGCGGGGCGAGGAAGTCCTGCATCCTTGTGACGATCACGGTCCCTTCCTGGGGCACCTTATCGATGGCGCGGGCGACCTTTTCGCAGAAGAGGTCCGCCGTTACGATCATTTTGCTCTTCGAGATCGTCAGATAGAAAGTGATCTCGTTCTGCGCGGAAAGCGGATGGATCATATTCGCGACAGCGCCGATCCTGGAAAGTGCGTAGAACGCGATCAGCGCGTGCGGAATGTTGGGAAGACAGATCGTAACGCGGTCGTCGCGGCGGATGCCGGCGGCGGTAAAGGCACGGGCTGCCTGGTCGATCTGTTTCAGAAAGGTATGATAACAGGTCTTTCTGTCATAGAATTCGTAGGCGACGTCATCAGGATAAGAGGTGGCGGCCTTTTCGACCATCTGATACATGGTCAGCTCCGGATACTCCAGATGGTCTCTTTGCCTGTAAGGCTGGGAAGTTGCCGGTGCTGCAGCCTGTCCGGCTGTTTCTGCTCTGTCTGCTGTTGCAGTTTCCATAGTGTTCATTTTTCTTGTTTCTTTCTTTCCTTGTATTCTTTTTTTATTCTGCGCTCATTTTCGAGAGACAGGGGACGGAAGATCGTTTTCCTGCCAAGGTACATGACCGGCTGGGAGATAAGGATCCCGCACAGCGCGCCCGCGGAGTCGATCAGGACATCCTTGAGCTGCGCAGACCTGCCGGATACGAACATCTGATGATATTCGTCCGAAGATGCGTAGATGATACAGATCAGCTCTGTCAGAAGCAGGAGCCAGATCCCGCGCACCCCGTGCACATACAGCGGGATGGCAAGCGTTACGGCCAGCAGCAGATACTCCGAAAAATGCGCCATTTTGCGCACATAGTATTCCAGCTGTCGGACCTTGGCGGCCTGTTCCTGCGGCGTCCAGTTCCGATGCGTCCGGTAGTTGATGCTGCTGACGATCTTCGTGGTGACTTTGCGGCTCAGGGATGAACTCTCCCCGGCATCCTGTGCCGAAAACTGGAAGATCATCACCATGACCAGGATGGCAGGAAGGAAGGAGAGAGGCCGCAGCAGGTATCGCAGTGTCTTCTTAATAAACAGAATAAAATAATTCATAGCGAAATTATACTCGATTTACACGCGCTATGCTATAATAAAAAATCAGGTGTCAGACCGGAAACTCCGATTTTGCGGAATCATGGGACAGTTGGATGAGCGAAAAAACAGACAGTAAAAAAGAACAGATCCGTGTGGCAGCCCGCGAGGTGTTTTCTGCCAAGGGATTTAAGAACGTCACAATGAAGGATATCGTGGATGCCTGCGGGATCAGCAGGGGCGGCCTGTATCTGTACTATTCCAGTACGGAAGAGATCCTTCTGGATGTTCTGCGGCAGGACGCTTCATCCGGGAGTATCTTTGAGGAAGCGCTCGGCCGGAAAAATACGGCGGAGGAGATCCTGCGCCTGTTTCTCAAGGAGCAGAAGAAAGAACTGCTCTCTGACTCCAATCTGACATCGGCCACCTATGAGTATGGTTTCATCAAACGCAATTCCCAGGAGATGCGCAGCACTTTTACGGATGCGGTGCAGGCGGTCGAATACTTGATCCATATCGGCAGGCGAAGGCATGAATTCTCATGCGCGGATCCCCATGCAATGGCAGTCAATATTATGTTTGTGATCGAAGGCATGAAGGTGTCTTCCAGGTGTTTCGAGCTGACCGAAGAGGAGATCGACAAAGAGATCGATTTCCTGCTGGAGCAGCTTCATTCAAAAACTCCGCATAAAAAGGCGGATGCAGACAGGTAAACGCAGCCGTTTATCGGCAGCAGGTAAATAGAGCTAAGCTGTTACACACTACGACCAAAAGGAGATTGAGGTATTTATGAGCAGTGGCGTTAAGCGAGTATATGTTGAAAAACTAAGACCCTATGCAGTTGCAGCAAAAGGAAAGCTGGAAGAAATAAGAGGGTTCCTCGGCGTATCCGGCATCGAGGACGTGCGCATGCTGATCCGGTATGACGTGGAGAACGTCTCCGATGAGGTGTTTGAGACTGCCTGCACCTGCGTCTTCTCCGAGCCGCCGGTAGATGTTCTGTATCGCGAGACGATCGAGATCCCGGAAGGGGCAAGAGTTTTCAGTGTTGAGGCTCTGCCCGGACAGTTCGACCAGAGGGCAGATTCCGCAGTTCAGTGCATCCAGCTGCTGAATGAAAACGAGAATCCGATCATCAGGACGGCGCAGACATGGATCCTCACAGGATCTGTCTCCGATGAGGAGTTCGAGCATATCAAGTCCAATACGATCAATCCGGTGGACTCCCGTGAGACAGGAATGGAGAAGCCCGCAACACTTCGGGATGTATTTGACGAGGCTCCCGATGTCGCCGTCATGGACGGCTTCACAGGAATGGATGAGCATTCTCTCAAGGACCTGTATGACAGCCTCGGGCTGGCAATGACCTTTGCAGATTTCCAGTTCATCCAGGATTATTTTGCAGATACGGAGCACAGGGATCCCACGATCACGGAGATCCGCGTGCTGGATACATACTGGTCGGATCACTGCCGTCACACGACTTTCTCGACACAGATCCTGAATGTCACATTTGACGACGGCTATTACCGTGTTCCCATGGAGACGAGTTACCAGAGCTACATGGACACCAGGGAGGAACTCTACGGCGGCCGTTCGGACAAGTTCCCGTGCCTGATGGAGATCGCCCTGATCGGCATGAAGAAACTCAAGGCGGACGGAAAGCTCACGGACATGGAGGAATCCGACGAAAACAATGCCTGCTCGGTCGTTGTCCCCGTCGAAGTGGATTACGGCAGCGGACCGGAGAAAGAAGAGTGGCTTGTTTTCTTTAAGAATGAGACGCACAACCATCCCACGGAGATCGAGCCCTTCGGCGGAGCCGCTACATGCCTTGGCGGCGCGATCCGTGACCCGCTCTCCGGCAGAGGCTACGTCTATCAGGCGATGCGTGTGACCGGCGCAGCGGATCCTACCGTTCCGGTCTCAGAGACACTGGTCGGTAAGCTTCCCCAGAAAAAGCTGGTCCAGGGAGCTGCACAGGGATATTCGAGCTACGGCAACCAGATCGGCCTTGCCACGGGTGAAGTCAAGGAGATCTATCATCCCGGATATGTGGCGAAGCGCATGGAGATCGGCGCTGTCATGGGCGCTGCTCCGAGAAAGCACGTGATCCGCGAAAACTCGGATCCGGACGATATCATCATTCTGCTCGGAGGCAGGACGGGACGCGATGGATGCGGCGGCGCTACAGGCTCTTCCAAAGCCCACACGACGCAGTCCCTGGAGACATGCGGAGCGGAAGTTCAGAAGGGCAATGCTCCGACAGAGAGAAAACTGCAGAGACTCTTCCGCAGGCCGGAGGTCTCCTCGATCATCAAAAAGTGTAATGACTTCGGCGCAGGCGGCGTCTCAGTCGCGATCGGTGAGCTGGCTGACGGACTCCACGTCAATCTGGATCTTGTGCCAAAAAAATATGAGGGCCTTGACGGAACAGAGCTTGCGATCTCCGAGTCTCAGGAGAGAATGGCCGTAGTTGTTGCCCCCGATAATAAAGAACTGTTCTTACAGTATGCAGCAGAGGAAAACCTGGAAGCGACACCTGTGGCAGTCGTCACAGAGGAGCCCAGGCTCGTGCTGGACTGGAGAGGAAAGACGATCGTTAACCTTTCCAGAGCATTTATGAACACAAACGGCGCACACCAGGAGACGACCGTCGAGGTCGACGTGCCGGCGGAAGAAGACAATTACCTGTATAAGATCGCAGGCCAGGGCGTTGAGAAGGCGCTGAAGGAAGCGGGCGTAAGCGGAGAGTACCTTGATGCGTCCGCTGATGCCTGGGATGCTCCGGAAAAAGAGGCTGCCCTGAAGGCCTTCCCGGAGGCGCTCAAAGCTTCTGTTTCCGATCTGAACACCTGCTCCCAGAAGGGACTGGTGGAGCGCTTTGACTCTTCGATCGGAGCGGGCACAGTGACCATGCCTTACGGCGGAAAATACCAGCTGACCGAGACACAGGCGATGGCCGCAAAACTCCCTGTACTGGGAGGCAAGACAGATACGATCACCATGATGAGCTACGGCTTTGACCCGTACCTGTCCTCCTGGAGCCCTTATCACGGCGCGATCTACGCCGTGACGGAGTCGATCGCAAAGGTGATCGCTTCCGGCGGCGACTATGATACGCTTCATTTTACCTATCAGGAGTATTTCCGCAGGATGTCCGCGGATCCCAGACGCTGGAGCCAGCCTTTTGCAGCGCTCCTTGGCGCCTATGACGCGCAGATCGGTTACGGGATCGCATCGATCGGCGGCAAGGACAGTATGTCCGGGACTTTCAACAACCAGGGCAGGGATATAGACGTTCCGCCTACACTGGTCTCTTTCGCGGTGGATGTCGCTCATCAGCAGGATATCCTGACGCCTGAGTTCAAGCGCCCCGGCGAGGTACTGGTGCAGTTCCCGATCAGCAGGGATGAGTACGACATTCCGATCTATGACGACGTGATCGATCTGTACAAGAAGATCACTGGACTGATCCGCGAGGGCAGGATCGAGGCTGCCTATGCAGGAGACGCACACGGAATCGCTCCTGCTGTCTGCAAGATGGCTTTCGGCAACGGATACGGCGTGCGCTTCCTGGAAGAGGTGCCTGTCCGCGAGCTCTTCACCAACGCGATGGGCGATATCATTGCAGCCTTTGCACCGCTTGATGGCGAGGATGAGGAGTTCACTCTTCTGTGCGAAGAGCTTGACAGGCTGGATGTAGATTACACAATCTTCGGTGAAGTTACACAGGAGCAGGCTTTCCGCTATGGAAAATCGGAAGTGAGCCTGGAGACTGTCCTGAATGCGTGGAAGAAACCTCTGGAGCAGGTCTTCCCTACGATTGCGGTTCCCGGCAAGGAACCGGCGGCAGCGCCGCTTTACGATGCCGCGGAGCACGGCGGGATCGCTGTCTGCACACATAAGATCGGACAGCCGACCGTCTTTATCCCGGTATTCCCCGGAACGAACTGCGAGTACGATTCTGCGGCAGCCTTCGAGCGCGCAGGAGCCCGCACCATCGTCCGTGTATTCAGAAATATTACGCCGGAAGGCATTCGTGAGTCCGTGCAGGAGTTCGCAGAGGCGATCTCCCACTCCCAGATCATCATGTTCCCCGGCGGATTCTCCGCTGGTGACGAGCCGGACGGCAGCGCCAAGTTCTTTGCGACGTCCTTCCGCAATGAAGCGATCCGCGAGGCGGTCTCCGACCTGCTGGAAAAGAGAGACGGACTTGCCCTCGGTATCTGCAACGGCTTCCAGGCCCTGATCAAGCTGGGACTTGTTCCTAACGGCGAGATCACGGGACAGGATGCACAGGCGCCGACCCTGACTTTCAACACGATCGGCCGCCATATCTCCAAGATGGCATATATCAAGGTCGTCTCCAATAAGTCGCCCTGGCTGTCCGGGGCAGAGCTCGGAGGCGTCTATACGAACCCTGCTTCCCACGGCGAGGGCAGATTCGTTGCGCCGAAGGAGTGGCTGGATAAGCTCTTCGCAAACGGCCAGGTCGCCACACAGTACTGCGATCCTGAAGGAAATGTGACCATGGACGAGGAATGGAACATCAACGGTTCCTTCTGCGCGATCGAGGGCATCATGAGCCCCGACGGCAGGATCCTCGGCAAGATGGCGCATGCAGAGAGAAGAGGAGACGGCGTCGCCGTAAATATCTACGGTGAGCAGGATCTCAGGCTCTTTGAGTCCGGCGTGAGGTATTTCTCATAAGGAACATGAATAAACGCAACTACATGAAAGAACTGGAGGCGGTGACAGAGGAGTTTAAAGCGGAGGGAAAGACTCCGCGCCTGCTGCTGCAGGTATGCTGTGCGCCCTGCTCAAGCCACTGCCTCGAGTACCTGAGAGAACACTTTCTCGTGACGGTGTTCTACTATAATCCGAACATATCCGAGCAGGCAGAGTTCGAAAAACGCAAGGAAGAGGAGCTGCGCCTGATCCGGGAGTATAACCGGCAGGTGAGGGAGCAGGATTTTTCCGGCATGCATTCTACGCCTTCGGCACATCTGATCGAAGTCATGGACTGCCCGTATGACAATGAAAAATACGAGGAGGCTGTCCGGGGACTTGAGGAGTGTCCCGAGGGAGGCGACAGGTGCGGCGTATGCTTCAGGCTCCGCCTCAGGGAGACCGCAAGAGCGGCCGCAGAAGGCGGCTTTGATTATTTTACTACGACGCTGACGATCAGCCCTTTAAAGAACGCAGACAGATTAAATGCGATCGGAGAGGAAGCGGCGGCGGAATTCGGAACCGCCTTTCTTCCGTCGGATTTTAAGAAGCGGGACGGATATAAGCGCTCGATCGAGCTCTCTTCGCAGTTCGGGCTGTACCGGCAGAACTACTGCGGGTGCAAATATTCCAGAAGAGCAGCTAAACAGGAACAACAGTGACGGTCCGGGTTGCAAAATACGCAGCCTAAGGACTGCATCGTAAGATGTATGCCTCGCAAAGCCCTTCATCTATTTGTGCAAGATGCCAGTCACATGCGAAGGCAATGACTTTTGGCGAATTAATCATTAGGAATAGTAAGAATCATAAGGAATTTAGGATGACACAATTTATTGATTTGTTGACAGAAGAAATGAGCAGGGCCTTTGAGAAGGCCGGATACGGAGCAGAGCTCGGAAAGGTCGCCGTAAGCGCGCGCCCGGATCTCGCGGAGTATCAGTGCAACGGCGCCATGGCAGGAGCCAAGGCATATCATAAAGCGCCGTTCGCGATCGCGGAAGAGGTCGCAGAGACCCTTAAAGAATCAGAGGTTTTCCAGGACGTCAATGTGGTCCGTCCGGGATTCATCAATGTAAATATCAAGCCCTCCTTTGTAACAGCCTATCTGGCTAAGATGCAGGAGACAGAGAAATTCGGGGCGCAGACATCTAAGACGCCTTCCACGATCATCCTGGACTACGGCGGACCGAACGTCGCCAAGCCCTTGCATGTCGGGCACCTTCGCTCTGCCGTCATCGGGGAATCCTTAAAGCGCATCATGCGCTATCACGGGGATAAGGTGATCGGCGATATCCATATGGGAGACTGGGGCCTGCAGATGGGGCTTGTTATCACAGAGCTCAGGCACCGCCAGCCGGATCTTCCGTATTTTGACGACGCCTTTGAAGGCGAATACCCCGAAGAGGCGCCTTTTACCGTCTCTGAGCTTGAGGAGATCTATCCCTTCGCCAGCAAAAAATCCAAAGAAGATCCGGATTACTACGCGGAAGCTATGGAGAACACACATCAGCTTCAGGAAGGAAAGCGCGGGCTCAGAGCCCTGTGGGATCACATCATCAATGTCTCTGTGTCCGACATGAAGCGCAATTACGAAAACCTGGATGTGGAGTTCGATCTCTGGAACGGGGAGTCTACGGTCAACGATATCATTCCCGGCATGGTCGCCAAGATGAAAGACGACGGCTATGCTTACGAGAGCGACGGCGCTCTGGTAGTCGATGTGGCGCAGCCGGATGATCCCAAGGAGATCCCTCCCTGCATGATCTTAAAGAGCGACGGCGCTGCCCTTTATACAACGACCGACCTCGCCACGATCCAGGACCGTGAAGAGAAATATTCACCGGATGAGATCGTCTATGTGACGGACAAGAGACAGGAGCTGCACTTCACGCAGGTCTTCCGCGCGGCAGCCAAATGCGGGATCGCCAAAGAAGGCACAAAGTTAAGGCATATCGGATTCGGGACCATGAACGGTCCGGACGGCAAGCCGTTTAAGACAAGAGACGGCGGCGTCATGCGCCTGGAGATGCTGATCCGCGACATCAACGAGAAGATGATGGAGAAGATCACGGCAAATCCGGAGATCGTGGGAGAGGAAGCGCAGGCGACCTCCCGCCAGGTGGCGCTGGCAGCGCTTAAGTACGGCGATCTCTCCAACCAGGCTTCCAAGGACTATGTCTTTGATATGGAGCGCTTCACTTCCTTTGAAGGAAATACGGGTCCGTACATCCTGTACACGATCGTCAGGATCAAATCGATCCTGAACCGTTACGAAAAAGAGAACGCGGCTGCGGGAGATGAGAAGCTCCTCGATGCGGCAAGTGCTCTCGAGAAAAACCTCATGATGGATCTCGCGGGATTCGGCGCCATGATCAGCGGAGCCTGCGAGGAGCTGGCACCGCACAGGATCTGTGCTTACATCTACCAGCTTTCCAATGATTTTAACAGCTTCTATCATGCCACCAGGATCCTGACAGAGGAAAATGAGGAGCAGAAAAAGAGCTGGATCGCGCTGCTGAGACTGACACGTGATATACTGAATACATGTATTGATCTGCTTGGTTTCTCGGCACCGGAGAGAATGTAATAAGGAAATGCCTGGCCTGGGAGGCAGGAGGCTGAACAGGCACAGACAGAGTAGTAAGGGGTACACTATGGATATCGGTGATCTTTTTGATGCTGGAAGTGATATTCTGAACGCGGTCTCGGACGCTGTGGAATCCAATGATTTCAGCAATCTGTCCGATACGATCAGGCAGCGGGTCGGAGAAGTGGGCGGCAGCGCAGGAACACGCAGCAGCGCAAACCGCGGATACGGTCGTTTTTATGACAGTAATACAAAAACGCCGACGCACTATTCTTCTGAGAGGCCTCCATATACGACTACCTCGGGGGACAGAGAGGGCCGCAGTAAGACGGCGTTCCATTAAAGCTCTGCCTAGAACACGGACGGGACCAGAAACGAAAACGGCACGCCTTATCGGGGCGGGCAGTACGTGGAAGGAAGCGGAAAGAATCTGCCTGCGCCCTATTTTAACAAGCAGCAGGTCGGAAAATATAAGGGCCTTCCGCAGGCGATCATCGGATTCGGCGGGGCAGCCCTGAGCGGCCTTGGCGCCATCGGTGCCCTGATCGGATTGGCAGCGGGTGGTATTGCGGGGAGCAGTGCTGCCGTTACAGCTGGCATCACATCCCTGATCGTTTCCGGCGGACTGACTGGAGCCTTTACCTGGCTTGGCGTTTCCGGCGCGAAGCTTATGGATCTTGTCAAAAAATACTATGATTACGGCAGCAGGCTCGGAAACGCGGAGTTCTTTACGATCGAGGATTTTGCCAGGAAGGTCGGAAAGACACCGGCGCAGCTGATCAAGGAACTGCAGAAGATGCAGAAAAAAGGCTTTCTCCCGGGAGCCGTCATGGACAACAAACAGACGACCATGATGCTCACAGACAAAGCCTACGAGCAGTACTCCGCCGCTGAAAAAGCCAGGATCGCAAGGGAGCTGGAAGAGGATCTCAACAAAAAAGAGGATGACGCCCTGGCGAGCAAAACCGCAGCCGCATCAAAGGGCGACAAGAAAAAGTCCCCCGAGGTGGAAGCGATCATTCGCGAAGGAAACGCATACGTGCGCGAGATCCACAGGATCAACGACCAGATCCCGGAGTCAGAGGGAATGTCCGCCAAGCTGTATCAGCTGGAGAACGTCATGAAGAGGATCTTCACGCAGCTGGACAAGGATCCCCGCAGCGCCTCCGATATGAGAAGGCTCATGGATTATTACCTGCCCACGACGAGAAAGCTCCTGAACGCATATGTTGAACTCAACGAGGAGCCGGAGGTCGGAGAGAATATTCCCAAGACCAAGCGCGAGATCGAAGAGGCTATGGACACCATCAACGAGGCTTTTGAGAAGCTTCTGGACGATCTGTTCCAGGATGTAGCGTGGGATATCTCCACCGACATCTCTGTCATGAAGACTATGATGGAGCAGGACGGGCATACGGAGAACGCCAAGAT
>JAFTFD010000358.1 GCA_017449745.1 Lachnospiraceae bacterium | reverse complement strand
TCTGGTCCACCATGATCGTGATCCCGCTCATGGAAGTAATAAAACAGCCGTCACTATTAGACTCGTTAAAAATCGGGATCATGATGTCCACCATGTTTCCCATGAAGCCGATCTCATCAGCTATTTTCGGTTTTTTAATATTCAGATTATATTCTGTGAGCAGCTGAGCGGTCGTCTCCCCCGCTTTGGACGGATCAGGCGGATCTACAGGCCAGTATCCGTATGTCTCCGGAACACTATAGAGATCCTCTGCGAAATCCCTCATGGCAAGGACATCATTCATAAGGGTAGTGAACATCTGGTTTCCGATGTGCGCTTCCAGTCTCGTGCTCCTCTGCATGGAACTGGTGATCTCTTCCACCATTGTCTCCTCAGAGATCCTGGTGATCGCCTCCCTCGTCTTATCGTTAGACTCCTCAAGGACAGAAAACACCTTATCGGAACGTACTACGACCACGATCGTATAAACGCCTATAACGACCAGCATGGTAACAGTAAACATTGCCAGGATCTTATTTCTTATACTATCCAGTACTCTGTCCTTTAAATTTTTCATCTCTTTTCCTAATCTGCCGGAGCTATACCCACAAGATAAGTCAGCAACAATGTATGCCGATCCGTTCAAATCTGTTCACTGAACCGGCTGCAGCGCCTGGTACAGTATGATCACCGCTTGTCCCTGTCGATCAGTTCCAGCGCAATGACCGAACCGGCTGCAAACAGAAAAGTCATCAGGATAAGTACGCCCCAGCACAGCATCATATTGGATACGGAAGACGCGTATGCCGGGTTCTGGTTATAAGTCCCGGACCAGACGATAAATTCACTCACCTTCCCCTCAGCTTCCATCCGTTTGATCGCTGCCAGGATCGGCTTATGGCCTTCGATGTCCATGTCCTTAAACTTAAAAAGAGTATTCCAGAGAGTCACCATGGGCAGCTCATTGTACCGCCCTGTAGCAATAATGCTGTTGAGTCCCCACTTGGCGATCGTCAGGGTCGTGATTTTTTGTGCAGCACCGCCCAGCTGGAAAAAACCGCCGGAGAACACCAGCTGAAAGATCAGAAGGAACGGCATAACTGTCATGGCCATCGTCGTGGTCCGTACAATGCTCGAGATCATAATGGCACACATATCCGATGCATATGTGATCAGCAGCATCGTAAATGCGAGTTCCACGATACCGCTCCGGAAGACAACTCCCGATGCAGGGATCGACACATTTGCAAGTTTCAGGATCCCTACCAGAATACCGACCTGTGCGGCACACAAAAACAGCTGATAGATCATATGCGCACCGATATAGGACGACATATGCAAACCGGCGCGGTGCTCTCTTTTTACGATATTTCTCTCGCGGCAGACTGACTGGATCGAATTGAAAAAGCCGTTCCAGATGCAGACGCAGACAATCGCGAAGCTCCCTGTCAGAGTCCCTTCCTGCGTATAAAACAGGTTTCCTGCCACGACAAACGTTACTACTGCGGCGATCACCGCGCTCATCGGCAGTACTTTCCAGTCATTCTGGTAGATGAACATTCTAAGAAGCTTTTTCAGATGGAGCCACATCTGGCCTTGTCTGCCAAGGTACCTCACTTGTCCTTTCATCCTGCCGCCTCCTGTTCCGTCTGACCAGATTCTTTCTTCTCTCTGTATTCGATGAATTTTTTAATAAACTCATCAGCACGGCCTTCGCCGCCGGCATCTTTTGAGTTGATGCTCATGACGATCCCCTCCATGGTGTCTTTGCCAAAGAAGGCCTTCGCCTCATCCACATCTCCGTAAAAACACAGTTGCCCGACACGCCCCGAATCTCTGCCAAGAACGATCACTTTGTCAAACAGGTCGGCGACACGGTCAGGTGTATGCGTGATTGCAATGACGATCTTGTTCTCATCCGCAATGTCGCGGAGTCTCTCAAAGAGCTCCCTGGCTATGACACCGTCCAGGCCGGAATCAGGCTCATCCAGAATAAACAGCTCCGGATCAGAGACCAGCTCCATAGCGATCGAGATCCTGCGAAGCCACCCGCCCGATTTCTTGCCGACCAGTCCGTCCGTGCCGGCTGTAAGACCCAGCATTTCCATAACTTCCTGGATCTTTTTCTTTTTTTCACTATGCGTCATGCTGACCGGCAAACGCAGATCTGCCGCGTCTTTAATTGTATGGTCCACGGTATCATACATACGCATCAGATTCTGCTGCGGAACGAATCCGATCCGGTATTTAACCTCATCATAGTTGCGATACACATCTGTGCCATTTAAATACACATCGGCATCAGCTTTCTCATATCCGGTGATCGCATTGATTAAAGTTGTTTTTCCTGCCCCGGAACCGCCAAGGAGCAAGACCAGTGATTTATTTGGTATTTCAAGCCGAATATCCTTCAACAGATATCTTTTTCTGTTAAAGTCTTTGACGGTACGTTCCCTGACGTTGACAGTAAGACCTTTATCCGGTATACGCCCGGATTTGTGTCTCAGTCCATGCGCCTCAAACTCGACGGGCTGTGTCCCGGCCTGCCAGTCCTCATCCTTGAAAAATTCCTCGGTGGGCTGAACCTTTTTGGAAAGGCCGGCATAGATCATCGCGAGACCGTCAGCGAAAATCGCCACAAGGACCCACCAGCCGCTGAGGCCAAAGATCTTGCGTACCGTCAATATCAGATGCAGCTGATAAATAAACAGCGCTACAATGGCGGCGAACGCAAAGAGCGTAAGGATCAGGCTTACGTTTTCATCTGAAAGAAAATAGGGCGAATAATTCAGCACGTCAACAACGATCTCAAGAATGCAGAGAACGAGACCGTCCTTTTCAATGCCAAGAGCACTGCCCAGACGATAATATCTGAATCCGGGAATAAAATACTGCCAGAGCTTTGTATCTCCTCTGCCAAGCTTTTTGACGACCAGGATCATACCTATGGACAGCATGATCCAGAATGCGATCGCCTGGTAAATAGATGAATAGTTTATATTGATCTGATACATAACATTCCCTCTCCGGCAAATACAATGGCATTACATCCTGCTGTTATTGTACCGCAGCTCCCTCATATGGGATCAACGCCATATCAAGGCAGTTCATCCAGGTCTTTCCGCTCATTCTCTTCATACCCAGCGTGTTGACGACGACGCTCCTGACACGCAGGTATTTTCCTGTCTCAGGATCCGCTACGGAACTGACGGAACTGATGACATAATAATTGCCGTCTACTTTGCCAAGATACATCATGGTATGCCCCGGGAAATACAGAACAGCTCCGGGCGGCAGGGTGTCCAGAAGGGCAGCTTTTACGGCATCTCCTTCCGCGTTCTGCGGAAGTTTGCCCATCTCGCATTTCACGACCGGCATCGCCTCCTGCCATGTCGTGTTGCGCGGCAGCTCCAGGCCGAAACACTTATAGATATCGCGGATGTAAGAAGAGCAATCCGCGGAATCCAGCATTGCACCCCATCCGTAAGCATCGCCGAGCATGCTGAAAGCGACCCGCAGGACATTCTGTGATGTTAATGGAAGATACCCGACGCTGACAGCGCTGTGCTGGGAGATCAGTACCACCTTTTTGGAATAATAGCCGTTTTTGTCTCTAAGGGGCATCCAGACCGCGTAATTCTGGATCGGAGAGCGGTTGGTCACCTTCCCTGTGTACTCCCAGCTCTTTGCGATCCTGAGGACTGTTCCCATGGTCAGGAGCCTTCCCGATATATCCACATTGTGATTGGACTTTTCAAGATAGATCTTGCCGCCGGTGACGACCAGAACCTGGTCTGCGGGGATCTTCCATGCGTCCTCCCACTCGCTCTTTGTCCTGCAAAGGGCAATATCAGAGGCGCGGACCCAGCCGCTGCAGGCAGTACTGTCCACCAGATACCACTGTCCGTCTGTGGAGATCGTCTTTACAATGACAGGCTCGTTGACGCGCAGGAGGCTCGACTGAAAATAATCAAAATCCACATCGGCCGGATCATCCGTCAGGATCTGTGTCGTGGGGCAGGTGCGCAGATCCGTCCGCTCCGTGCAGATCCCGTAGATCACATGCATGGTCCCCGTCATTGCGGGATTGATCATATTCGCGAGGATCACATTATAAAAATTCTCATCCGCGACATTCCCGTTAATATCGTAGATGGCACCGCTGTTCCTGAAATAGGCCCTGTCGCTCTCCCACGAGCCCGCAAGACCTGTCATCAGTTTGTCCGCATCAAAAGTCTCTGCCGCTTTTGTCAGATCATTCATGGCACATCCGGGTGTCTGAAGGATCTTCTGATTCAGGTCATCGATCGTAAAAGAAGAAGCGCGCAGTTTTACTGCGCTTCCCTCCTCTTTTAATTCCTGAACGGCTGCCCAGTAATCCGGATCCGCCATCTGCGGCGTCACCCCGGGAAACAGGGCGACGGCATCCTCTGCCGCCATTGCACTCACTCCTGTCCAATTGCTGCCCATAATGATTCCTGCTGCCAGCAATAATGCCGCAGCCTTTCTTATTTTTCTAAACATACTACCGCCAAACTACCTGTTCTTAGCATACTACCGCTAAATTACCGCCAATTTCCTTGCTTGTGCTTTAAATATTCCAATAATAAGTGTCCACGTCAATAAAGCGCATTACTTTCTTCTATGAAAAACGGTAATGCGCTGCTCTGTTACGTTTCGTGTGAACGTTAAAATGAAATGAACAACTGTCCTTATCCTTCAATTGTCAGAATATCGCTGAACCCTGTCACATCGAAGATCTCCTGGATCACTTCGCCCACATTGATCAGCTTCATGCTGCCCTGAGCGTTCATGATCTTCTGGAGGGAGAGCAGGACTCTGAGGCCTGCTGATGAAATATAGTCCAGATCCTTGAAATCAAGGACGAGGTCTTTCACACTCTCGATTCCGTCCTTCAGCTGGCTCTCAAGATCGGGCGCAGTTGTCGTATCCAGACGTCCTGCGAGCTTAACTGTAAGATTTCCTTCATTCTGTGTCTTGGTTATGTTGAGCATTTTTTGTTCTCCTTTGGCATTCTATCAACAGCAGGCAGCTTGCCTGTTATTAACTTATGAATATATATTAAAGTATATCCCCGTGTTCGGAAAGATGCATCTTATTCTCTAGATCCTGATCGTCAGGACATTCAGTCCCAGTATATTCTGGTACTGGATATCCCTGGCCATCCGATAGACCATCCGGATGCCGATATTCTTAGCAGCATCGTCAGGGTCCGCAATTTCTTTCCGCTCTGCCGGATCAAACGGTATACAGTCGTCCTTGATCCGGAGAATGACACTTCCGTCTTTATAAACGGTTCTTGTTTCCACCGTATGCTTTTTATTGTCTTTGAGGAATCCGTGGCCGACCACATTTCCTGCCATTTCTTCCATGAAAAGTCCTGCAAAATAGGCTCTTCTTTCGTCGATCCCCTTTTTCCGGCAGAAAGCATGCACCTTTTCAGCAACGGTAACGACCTCTTCCATATTCCTTACCGTGACGTCAATGCGGTCTTCCTCTGCCGCCCCGAAATTCTCCGGAATAACCATGAGTTCATCCAGCGTCTTCGGTACCCTCTTATATCGAAAACATGCGTAAAGAACGATGACTGCGATACAGCCGATCCCATTCAGCACATTGGCGACATAGACGCTGTTCATCCCGATAAAACGAATCAGGATCGCGGTAAAACCCGCGACGAATACAACTCCGTCCAGGATCGAGAGCAGATGTACCAGAAACTGTTTGCCTGATGCCTGTCCGTAGCACACGAAATGCATACAGACAATAGAAAGAGGCATGCAAAGAGGCAGGATCCTGAATCCCCAGACCGTCATCTGATATACCGGATCAAGGGGATCTCTGTAATAGAGCCTGGTCAGCGGCTCCGCAAGAGCGATCAGCAGGAGTACGAGCGCACACATAAGAGGTATAAAACGGAAGAACATGTTCATAAACACGTCCTTGAGCGTCCTGCGGTCCTCCTCGCCGAGGCTGATGCTGATCAGCATGCGGGAGACTGCCAGCATTCCGCCGGGCAGTGCCCAGACAAACCCCAGCAGAGTATTCGCGGCTGCGAAAGCAGAAAGCCCGGCACCTCCTACGAAGGCGAGCACCAGTTTGTTGACAAGGATCCCTCTGACTGCCTGATATCCCGTTGCGGCAGCTCCCGGAATGCCGATCTTTGCGATCTCGAGACCCGCATGCAGATGCAGATCGGTCAGATCAAATCTGAGGTGTGCATCCGGCTGCAGGAAATAGAGAGCCTCAACAATGCAGAATACCCACATCCCAAGGGAAGAAGCAAGTGCAAGTCCGAGTGCCTCCATCCTGAAAAGATTGACGAACAGATAGTTAAACAACAGGTTGACCCCGATATAGATCAGGCTCGCCACGGTTGTGCGTCTGTTCTTATTTTCAAGCGACAGGAAAGCGGACAGCTGATTGCCTACGATAAAAGGCAGAATGCCTGCCGCCTGGCCGATCAGATAGCTGTTGAAGATTCTCCTGATCGTTTCGTCCTGCGTAAAGAATCCGGTGAGATCAAAAACTCCCATGATCAGAAGGAGTACTGTAAACAGCACGGCCAACACGACCGAGAAGATCAGATCCGTTGAAAAAACGCCCTGCATCTTCTCCGGTTCGTTCCGGCCCATATATCTTCCGCACAGGATCCCTGATCCGCCCACCAGCATCGTGCTGAACGCACCAATGAGAAGATTGATCGGACTGTAGAGGCCGACAGCGCTCATTGCATCGACGCCGACAAAATTACTGGCAAAAAGGCTTGAAACGATCCCGTTCACAGCTCCGATCATGGCCAGGAGCACCTGGATCGGCAAGAGCCTGAACAGGAGGGCCGAGGTCATTTTAAAATCAGATTTCCCGTTGTTCATAACCTGATCTCACTTCTATCAATCTGAAAACCAGTTGCCGGCAGAGACAGGGGACGGTTCTGCGTCTCCGGCTTCAGAGGAGACACAGAACCGTCCCCTGTCTCCCCTGTCTCCCCTGTCTCTCAAAACCAGTATTCAAAAATCGGCGGCTGCGACTGAACTCAGAACAGCAGGGTATCTACTTTCGGCAGGAGCTCAAGCAGGTGATCCTTGCAGTTCTGGATCTCTATTCTGCCGGCTTCCGTATTCAGTCCGTTCCTGCGGATCGATCTGCGCATCATCCTGGTATAGCCGATGATCATCGCCTTCTCTTCCACTGACTTGACAGTCTCTTCATCAGCGCCGTCCAGATACAGCCTTAAGGACTTGTTCCAGAACTCTACCGCCGTCTCATGAGGGATCCCCAGGAAGCTCTGGGAAATAGAGTTATCCGTCTCGCTGTATCCGCAGTAAGCATTGTACATGCTGGCCAGCTCGAAGATCGGATGTCCGTAGCACAGAGTGTCCATGTCGATCAGAAGCGTTTCACCGTTCTGGAGCATGACATTTTTCAGATGGTAATCGCCATGCAGCATGTGATGATCTTCCGGAACTGCCTCCACCAGGCTGTAGAGCTTGGTGTAATACTCCTCCGGCAGATAGTCCTTTAAGAACGATGCCCAGTTCAGCGCTACCTTCTTCATATCCGGCATGGTCTCGGGTTTGACGACCGTGGAATGGATGAGTTTGAGCAGGTCAATACTCATCTTTGCGATCTCATCGATGGGCTTCTCTCCTTTAGCCAGGAGCTGCGCAAAGCTCTTCGCGTTCAGAAGCTCGAAGACAGAGCCGTAGCCGTCTCCTACACGCACTACATCGTAAGGAATCGCTGTCGGAATTCCGAGAACGAATGCCGTTCTTGCCAATTCACGCTCTCTGTGGATCTCAGGAAGAGAATCGGGATTCAGGTATACCTTGACGATCGTATCTTCGTTAATGCGATAAACCTTTCCGTTTGCTCCTGCGCCGATCACTTCGCAGCCGTCAACGGAAATGCTGCGGTAAGCTTTACGGATCGTCATCATCTCCGTAAAACCAGTCATATCGAAGATCTCATAGACATCAGGGGAGACATTAACAGCCTCCAGATCGCCGAGGTCCTTGCGGAGCCTTAAGATCACGCGGAGGCCTGAGCTGGAGATATAGTTCAGCTTGCTGCAGTCGAGGATCACCTTCTCTGCAGGATTCTCTGCCCTGACCTGCGCGATCTGCTTTTCAATTTCGGGAGCATTTGTCGTCTCGACTCTCTCCGGCAGATGCAGTGTCAGTATTCCTTTGTTTACATTTCCATATACCAGCTCCATATTCTCCTCCTATGCTGAAATGTCTAAAACAGATGTCAGGCACGATCCTTACTCCAGGCTCTTCCTCAGCCAGAGCATGTTCTGCCCGTTGCGATACTCATATTCCATGCTGTCCATGGTATTTTTGACCATGTAGATGCCCAGGCCGCCGATCTGGCGCTCGGAAGCAGAGAGCGTCACATCCGGATCTTCTTTTTCAAGAGGGTTGTAGGGCATTCCTGTATCCGCAAAGGAAATAACAGCCTGCTTTGGATCCTCCAGGATCTCTATGCCGATAACAGCATTGCCCGTATCCGGTGTATAGGCATAATCGGCAATATTGACGAAGATCTCTTCAACTGCAACGTCAATCTGCATCTGAGTCTTCATCGGGCAATCCGCCTTCTCGAGCTCCTCATCAATGAAAGCCAGTACCTGAGGCAGGTTTTCAACTGTGGCCTTTATCGTCTTTTTCTTCATTGTTTCTCCCAGATAGCGCAGTGACAACATGGTTATATCGTCGAACTGAGCTGCCTCGCCGACAAACCCGTCGATAGCGTTCTTGACCTTTCCAAGGATCTCTTTGGAATCTGACTGCAGCGCTGTATTCAGGGCAGCCAGCATCCTCTCCGTCCCAAACAGCTCATTTTTGGTGTTGCTCGCCTCTGTCACGCCGTCGGTATAAAGAAACAGTGCGTCACCCGCATTCAGCTGGAACTCATATTCTTTATACCGGATCCCATCCATACCGCCGAGGACAAAGCCATGTTTGTCCTTATAGAGTTCATATTCCCCATTACTCCGGCGAATGACAGGGTACTCATGCCCTGCGTTTGCCGCTCTGACAGTTCCTTTGGAGATCTTCAGCACGCCGAACCAGGTGGTGACGAACATATCCGCCTTATTGTTCATGCAGATCTGATGATTGACCTGCTCCAGGACCCTTGCCGGCGACTGGCTGTACATCAGCGCATAGTTATTGATCATGATCTTTGTATACATCATGAACAGGGCAGCTGGCACTCCCTTTCCGGATACATCCGCTACGACCATTGCCAGGCGGTCATCGTCGATCAGGAAAAAGTCATAAAAATCGCCGCCCACTTCTTTCGCCGGATGCATGGAGGCGCAGATATCGAATTCCTTCTTGGCAGGGAAAGGGGGAAAAATACTGGGCAGCATGCCTTCCTGGATCTGGCTGGCAACATTGAGCTCTGTCCCGATCCTCTCTTTTTCCGCCGTAACATCCATGATCTCTTTGATATACTGCTTTGAGCGGATGGAGAGATCCGAGAACGCTTCCGCCAGGACCTCGATCTCATCTTTGGTCCTGTATATATCTTCCATTTCAAAATCGCTCTGACCGTCCTGCGTTGCAGAGACCTTTTTGGTCATATGCCCCAACGGATCGACGATTTTTTTCCCCAGTACGATAACGCTGACTGCTCCCAGCACAAAAATGATGAGCAGTAAGGTTCCAATCGTATTTTTAGAGCGGTTGATGCCAGCGGCAAATTCATTTTGTGCAGCCTCTGTGATCCCATTGAATTCCGAGATCATTCTGCCTGCAGGCATCTGTGCTGCGGCCTTGTCGACCGCTGATATGACTGCCCATCCGACGGTCGGAAGAGGCGCCCCTGTCATGTAGTAAGTATAGCCGTCTGCCTCTATGATCTGCACATCCGTCTGTCCCTGCAGGGAATTGCCGATGAACTGAGCCAGTTCAATATCGGAAGACTGCCTCAGATCCTCTGCCCAGCCGGACATCTCGACCTTGAAGGTTCCGCTCTTAGCAGGAGAAAAAATCACATGCCCGTTCTGGTTAACGATGTAAACAAAGCTTGACTCTCCCCCCAGAGATTCAATGGCATCAGCCATGGAATCCAGAAACAGATCCGCCGCGACGACCGCAACCAGCCTGTCCTCTTTGTAGATCGGTACAGAGCACACGATCCCTATATTATCGGAAAAAAAATCTTTCTCAACATCCGTGAAATAGAGCTTTCCCGTCTCCTTTGCCCCCAGATACCAGGGACGCTCTCTCATGACAGGATGAAGGAAAACGCCGTTGGCATCTGTCTTTTCGTTGGACCTGTCATCCACCATCACGGTAAAACCGCTGGCAGAAGTAATAAAGCACGCGTTGATCTGATCCGAATTGTTAAACATCGCGATCATCATCTCTGCCATATTTCCAAGGAGCCCTATCTCATCCCGGATCTCAGGTTCCTCCAGATCAACGCCTCTTTCATACAGAAGCTGGGCAACGGCTGTTCCGGCATTTTTCTTATCCGGCAGCGAGACACCAATGCGCCCGACCAAATCCGGATGGGCATACAGTTTTCCGGCATAATCCGCCAGCAGCAGTACATCAGACTCAAGATTCCGGAAAAGGTCATCAGCAATTCGGGCTTCCATCGCCGTCGAACGCTGCAGGCTCTGTGAAATGACAGCGTCCATCGTCTCCGCGGAAATCGATTCGATCGCCTGCTGCTGTTTTTCGCCGGCATCCGAAACAAGATCCGTCAGATTTCCTAATTGGAAACGGCTCACTGCCATAAAGGCGGCTGAGACCAGGATCATCGTGACCAGGAAAACATTGAAGATCTTATTCTGAATTCCTCCAAGTACTATGTTTTTTATTTTCTTCATATATATTGTTATGGATTATATATTTCTATAGATGCAGATACAGATGCTGGTTAAAACGCTGATTCAATTTTAATTCAATCCTGATTCAATTCTGGTTATATGCTGCTCTACTGCCTATTAACCTGTAATTTTACAGATCGCAGTCAGGATCATATCTGCGGCTGCATCTGCCGCCGCGATCTTGTACTGCCATCTGGAATTCATAGGCGGAAGCTTGATCTCCCTTGTAAGAGTCCCGGAAGAAGTCTCTAGTGCAATATAGACTTCGCCCGGCACGCTGTCTGAGTTCTCCGGATCAACGTTTCCCGTCGTCCCAGTCACTCCCAATGCCAGGTCCGCCTTGTACAACCTGCCTGCTGCTGCCGCCATCGCTCTTGCCGTTTCGGTCGAATATACGCCGTATTTCTCAATAACAGCAGCGTCGACACCCTGCAGGATCTTCGCCTCATTGCTGTAGGTAATAAACGCGCCTTTTAGCACCGCGGATGACCCTTCCGTATCCGTGATCAGAGAGGCGATCAATCCCGATGTGCAGCTCTCCATAGTAGTAATGGTAAGCCCGCTGCGGATGAGTGTCAAAGTGATTTTTCTGTATTTTTCCCGTACGTTCTCTTCAGACTCAAAATGCATAACTTGCCGTCTCAAGGCACCTGTTCTCATGCCTGTCGGAATTAATCGTTAATTCTGTTTATTTATTATACGATATCTTGCACTCATACAACAACATTCGTTTCTCCTATATAAAATATAAGATTATACCTTAAACTTGTACCCCAACATGATCTGACAGATTTCAACGTTAAAACAGCTGCCGCATCACTGAAAGATGCCGCAGCTGTTCATTATACAATATTCATTTTATGTGAAAAACACTGAACACAGCAGCATTTATCTGCTTGTCTTGTTTGCAGAATTCTGCTGAATTTGGCTGCAGGATCTTATAGCGTTTATTTGGATTCAAGATACTTGTAGCAGATCGCCGCAAGCGCTGCGCCAACGAGAGGACCTACGATGAATACCCACAGTGCTGCCAGCGGAGCTGCATTACCGCGGATTGCGGCAAAAATAGCCGGCGCGATGCTTCTGGCGGGGTTAACGCTGGTTCCTGTCAGGCCAATACCCAGAATGTGCACAAAAGTAAGTGTAAGGCCGATCACCAGGCCGCCAAAGGAACCATGCCCTGCCTTTTTGGATGTCACGCCCAGAATCGTAAGAACAAAAATAAAGGTCAGCACGATCTCTACGATAAGGCCTGCCAGAATATTTCCATTGACTCCGGCCAGTCCGTTGGCTCCGAAGCCGCCTGTCATATCCTCAACTTTTCCAAGGCCGAAGATAATAGCCAGGATAATACTGCCCACAAAGCCGCCGATGACCTGGGAAATGCAGTATCCGATAAAATCAGATTTCTCCATCCCGCCGCTCATGAATACGCCAAGCGAGACCGCCGGATTGATGTGGCATCCGGAGATATTCCCTATGCAATACGCCTCTGCGACGATCGCAAGCCCAAACGCGAGCGCCGTCAGAAGATATCCTGACCCGTTCGCTGCATCGCACCCGACCAGCATCGCGGTTCCGCAGCCCATGATCACCAGTACTGCCGTTCCGATGCATTCTGCCACATAAGTTTTCTTCATATAAATTCCCTCCACAATACAATTTGTTAATTTATATTTGCTAATAGGTAATGACCTCTGATGCCTGAGCAGAAAGATCCGGCCAATCGCTGATTCATTCTGCTCAGTTACCTGAATTTTATCATATTCAGTTTAATTTTTACTGACTTATATCAGAAATATTTTTAATAATTTTGTAATTTATTACAACTTGTGCTTATCTGTAGATACATTTAATCAGCAATTTGTTTTCTCCCTGCAATCATGGTAATATACCAGTCGGCAGTTCAATATTTTTGCGTTTTTGAATTATGAATGAAGCTCCTGCTTCTTCCGAAAATGCAAAACATCCGCAAAAAGTCAAGCATATAATCGATCCATAGGAGAAATGTATGAAGTTTGTAGTTCAGAGAGTCAGCAGCGCAAATGTGTCTGTAGACGGCGATGTCGTCGGAAAGATTGGAAAAGGTTTCATGGTCCTGATCGGGATCCGGGAAGATGATACAAGAGAGCTGGCTGACAAGATGCTATCCAAGCTGATCCGCCTCAGGATCTTTGAAGATGAGAACGAAAAGACAAATTTGGATCTGGCTGCCGTGAACGGCGGGCTGCTCCTTATATCCCAGTTTACACTGTACGCGGATGCCCGCAAGGGAAACCGGCCCTCCTTCGTCAAGGCCGGAGGTCCTGAGATGGCCTCTGAACTGTACGATTATATCCTTGCAAAAGCCCGCGAGACCGTTCCGGTCGTCGAGGGAGGTGTTTTCGGCGCTCACATGATCGTCTCCCTTGTCAACGACGGTCCTTTTACCATGGTATTGGATTCCGACGAACTCTTCCATTGATCTTTTCAGAATCCGACGAACTCTGCCATTAATCTTTTCAATTTCGCTCACTGGTTTTATAATATACGTTTGGAAAACGTTGTAATTGGGGATCGTGTGAAAAATTGCTGATGCACATTTTTCATCACAAAAATTTATACTGCAAGCGTCTCCTGTTCCGGTTCGGAAAATACCGCCTTCGCGTATTTTCCCATCGGATTTCTTTGCTGACGCTGCGGCACGGGGAATCATATGAGTATTTTCAATCTGCTCTCCTTGTTTGGAGGGCTTGCAATGTTTCTCTATGGCATGCGTCTGATGGGCGACGGGCTT
>JAFTFD010000028.1 GCA_017449745.1 Lachnospiraceae bacterium | reverse complement strand
CTTTGAGATCAGGGAGATCCATGTCACGACAGACGGGGAAGCTTATCTACCCGTCAGTGCGGTCAATGATCTTCGCAGACGCGCCCTCGATGTACTCAGAGAAAAGATCTGCCAGGCCAGCCGGCGTAATCCAGATGACTATGACAACGTACTAATTGGCACGGACGCTAAGGTGTCTGTGCCTGCGGATAAGAACGTCAAACCTGTCAAATCAGACAGCGAAGATCCGTGCGAATCCAGCGGGAGCTCGGCATCTGGAACCGGCAGCACGGCACCCGGAACCGGCAGCATGGCCCTCGGAACTGGCAGCACGGATCGGCGGATATATATCGTAGTGACGAGTGAGGAACAACTCAGTGCGGCGACCGATGTCTTGCTGAAGGATAAGAGCGGTGACAGAATTCCGGTTCTGATCCTGGACGGAGACCTTCCGCAGCAGCTGGCAGCAGGAGAAATTTCGATTCCAGAGCATCAGCCGGCAGCGGGGAGAATTCCAGTTCCCGGGCTTCAGATGGCGGCAGGGGAGTTTTCGATCCCCGGTCTGCAGCTGATGGCAGCATTCCCGTATGTATTCCGGGACAGGGACAGGGAAAAACTGCAGTCTGACTATTTGCTTTTAAAGGATAAAGTTTCCGGCTTTTTGGTGAGGACCATCGAAGAACTGGAATTTTTGCATGAAAACGAGTATTATGGTAAAGTTATGTCAGATGCTTCTCTGTATCAGTGGAATCTGAGCTGCAGAGGAGTTCTCTCAAACTACTGCGAAACGATGACTTTACCGCTCGAACTCTCCCGCGAGGAGCTGCGGCGTACCTTTGGGGATGAGGCGGAGAGCTCTGCACTGATGGTCTATGGACATATCCCGATGATGATCACACAGAACTGTGTCCGAAAGACTGCCGGCAGATGCCTTCGCAGGGAAAACGGCTTCTGGTCTATAGAGGACCGGAAGGATGTCCGCTTTCCTGTCAGAACGGTCTGTACATTTTGCCATAACATCATCTATAATAGTGTACCGTTATCCCTGCATGGATATACGGACGATTTTCTTTATCAGAATGCCGGAGGGATCCTTCTGAGCTTTACGGGGGAAAGCGCGGAAGAGACCGGCTCCATTATAAGCGGCTTTTTAAAAGACTGGAAATTGTGCCCTGGGGACCGTGCTGCAGTGCCGGTAGCTTATACGACAGGACATTATAAGAAAGGCGCGATCTGAGCAGCCCTGTGAGGCTCCGCTCAGAGAACTGCAGCCTGCCTGGTCAGTGATTTCATACGCTCCCTGAGGTGTGCTGATGCGCGCCTGTTTCAGGGTGCCTGAATAGTTTAAATGCGTACATACATTCTGGCTTTGACAAAATACGGCATTGCAGCCGTGATGGTGGCCTATACCGTGGTCGCCTTTCTTATATTGATCAAGAGCAAACGCAGCGAGAGGACGCTGACTTTCATTCAGTCCTTATTACTGCTCGCTTTTCAGCTTATCTCTTATGTAACACTAACTGTGGCACTGGAGGACGACCGGTATATCTTTTTCTCGGTCGTGCAGCTGATTACTTTTTTTGCCGCGGTGACTTTGTACAGGTTATTGTACAAAAAGGCTTATATGCCTTTGTTCAATAACATGTGTATGATGCTCTCCGTGGGTCTGGTGATCATTTCGCGCCTTTCCTTTGACCGTGCCTGGAAGCAGTTTACGATCGTGGCGGCAGGGCTTGTGATGGCTCTGATCATGCCGCTGTTCCGAAATCAGTTCTATCTGCTCAAAAAGCCCAAGTATTTCATGGGACTTTTTGGCATAGCCATTCTGGCTATCGTCATGATGCTGGGTTCCACCACATACGGAGCCAACATCACCTATACCGTGGCAGGTCTTACCTTCCAGCCTTCAGAATTTGTCAAGATCCTGTATATTATCTTCCTGGCGAGTACGCTCAAGGACATTCACGATCTCAAGGATGTGTTTGTCGTGGGCATATTTGCGGCGGCGCATGTCCTGGTACTGATCGGCTCGAGAGACCTCGGAGGCGGCCTGATCTTTTATGTTGTCTTTTTCTTCATGCTGTATCTGGCGACAGGGCAGCTGTGGATGCTCCTGAGCGGGGGCGGTCTGCTGGCTGCCGGTGCGGTGTTCTGCTATTACATGTTTGACCATGTCCAGCAGCGTGTGGTCGCTTTTAAGGATCCCTGGAGCGTGATCGACGGGATCGGTTATCAGATAACGCAGGCGCTCTTTGCCATCGGTGCAGGAGGTGCCTTTGGCACGGGACTCGGACAGGGGATCCCCGATAAGATACCGTTCGTCTGGTCTGATTTTATTTTTGCTGCAGTGGCGGAGGAGTTCGGACTTGTCGTCGGCGTGTGCCTCATCCTGATCTGCCTGAACTGCTTTATGATCATGCTCAAGCTCGCGATGGGATTTGCGGACAAATTTTACCAGCTGCTGGCTTACGGTATTGCGATCTGCTTCGGCTTCCAGACGTTCCTTACGATCGGCGGCCAGGCTAAATTCATTCCACTGACAGGCGTGACGCTTCCGCTGGTTTCTTACGGCGGCAGTTCCATTCTCTCAACGCTGATCCTGTTTACTCTGGTAGAGATCGTCTATATGCTGAGAGAAGAGAGGATCGATGAGTACAAGCGGCGCCAGAAACAGAACTCCCGCGTCAGGGAAGAGCGCTATGCGCTTCAGAAAGATCTCGATAATACCGGAGAGATCTACAGGGATCCGGATTACCGGGACAGATACGTGAACGAAGGACAGTACTACAGATATTAATGCGTGCCGGAACAGTATTTTGCTGTTTGTATAAAAATATAAACAGCAGAAACTTTTGTTCCGCTGACCGCTAACAGTAATGAAACAGAAATTGAAATCGAGGAGAATACATGGCATCTAAAGGCAGAATGAGTTCTCAGAAAAAGAAAGTGCGCAGGGAGATCTTCCTAACCGGGGGAATCGTCCTGGCACTTTTTGTTTCCATGATCTTATACATGTGCATCTACGCGGCGACCCACGAGCAGAATCTGTTTAATAACGATTATAACGGCCGTGAGGAGATCCTTCTGGACAAAAACGTGCGCGGCAATATCTATTCGGCTGACGGCCAGGTCCTGGCTACGACGAAGATCGGCGACGACGGGTCGGAGATCCGGCAGTATCCTTTCGGCAGGCTCTTCTCCCATATCGTCGGCTATGCAGCGGAAGGCGGCAGCGGTATCGAGATCCAGTACGACTACGACCTGGTACATTCGGACATAAGCCTTGCGGAAAAGGCGGAATGCGACGAGGCGGGGAAAAAATACCCCGGCAACGACGTCTACACGACTCTGAGTGTGCCGCTGCAGCAGGCGG
>JAFTFD010000357.1 GCA_017449745.1 Lachnospiraceae bacterium | reverse complement strand
TGAGGAGGAAGAAATCATGGAGATACTGGCGGCACATTGGCAGCACATTATTCCGATCATAGTCATTTTGATCGCTTTCTACTTCATACAAAGAAAGGATCGAAGCTCTGATGATAATAAAGATAATAATGATAAACAGAAAAAAGATTAAGGAGGATTTCATTCATGGTAAATAAGAATCATAAGGATGATGTTAAAGCAAAAGACAGCAAAAAGATTCTGCCCGTTGTAGCGGCAGCTGTAGTCCTTGTATGTGCAGCGATACTTATTTTTACGAACGGGAATGAACCAAATGATAGGCAGACAGCCGGAATCCCGGATGATACTCAGACTGTGATCACACAGGGGGAATCCCTTGTGATTCCGATTTCAGAAATTACCGATGAAGCTTCCTTTTTCCCGATCACAGTCGATGGAGAAGACATGGAAGTGCTTGCGGTCAGGGCATCGGACGGCAGCATCCGCACAGCATTCAATACATGTCAAAGCTGCTATACATCCGGAGCGGGGTTTTATCGCTTTGAAGACGGAGAACTGGTATGCAACAACTGCGGCTTCCATTTCTCGCCGGACCAGGTTGAAGTAACCTCCGGAGGATGCAATCCGTGGCCTATATTCGCTGAAAATAAAATCGTTACTGATGACAGTATATCGATTTCCTATGATTTTCTATCTGCGTCAAAAGAAATCTTTGCAAACTGGAAAACGGCGCTTAAATAAAGGAGGAACAGATAAATGAGACAATATTCCGTTACAGGAATGAGTTGCGCCGCATGTGTGGCGCGCGTGGAGAAGGCAGTGTCACAGGTTCCCGGAGTGGATACATGCTCGGTCAGCCTGCTCACAAATTCTATGGGGGTAGAAGGGTCGGCTCCGGACGCGGCTATTATCAGGGCTGTTGAAAATGCCGGATATGGGGCAAAAGCAAAGGATAAATCTGCTAATGCCGGGACACGTCAGGCAGCAGAAGAGGATGCCCTTGCAGATAAGGAAACTCCTGCTTTGCGAAAGAGGCTGATCGCGTCTGTCGTGGTATTGATGCCGCTTTTATACCTGTCCATGGGACATATGCTATGGGAATGGCCGCTGCCACGCTTTTTTGAAGACAACCACGTGGCTATGGGTCTTGTGCAGCTTGTCCTGACCGGACTGATCATGGTGATTAATCAGAAATTTTTTATCAGCGGATTTAAGAGCCTGATCCATCGCGCACCGAACATGGACGCGCTGGTTGCACTTGGCTCATCGGCGGCTTTCCTTTGGAGCCTTTATGTGCTTTTTGCCATGACCAGGGCAGCTGCAGACGGGAACAGTGAAGCGGTCATGGCCTATATGATGGACTTCTATTTTGAGTCAGCAGCGACCATCCTTACACTGATCACGGTGGGAAAGATGCTTGAGGCCAGATCAAAGGGACGTACAACGGACGCCTTAAAGGGGCTTATGCGGCTTGCACCTAAGACAGCTACGGTTGTAAAAGATGGAGTTGAGAACGTTTTACCGATCGACCAGGTAAAGACCGGGGATGTCTTTGTTGTCCGTCCCGGTGAGAACATTCCGGTCGATGGCATAGTCATCGATGGCAGCGGCGCTGTTAATGAATCAGCGCTTACAGGAGAGAGCATACCGGTCGACAAGGCAAAAGGCGACGGAGTGTCTGCAGCCACGACCAATGAATCGGGCTTTCTTACCTGTCAGGCGACCCGGGTCGGTGAGGATACAACGCTATCCCAGATCATCCAAATGGTCAGTGATGCGGCTGCCACCAAAGCTCCGATTGCGAAGATTGCGGACAAGGTCTCAGGAATCTTTGTACCTGCTGTCATATTGATCGCGCTCGTAACATTTGCAGTCTGGATGCTCCTCGGCGAACCGATAGGAACTGCGCTTACAAGGGCTGTTGCCGTGCTTGTGATCAGCTGCCCCTGCGCCCTTGGGCTTGCCACTCCGGTAGCCATCATGGTCGGGAATGGCATGGGTGCTAAGAATGGGATCCTGTTTAAAACAGCAGTCTCTCTGGAGGAGACAGGAAAAGCAGGCACAGTCGTTCTTGATAAGACCGGGACGATCACAGCGGGGCAGCCTCAGGTGACAGATATTTTACCGGCTGATGGCTTTTCAGAGGAAGATCTATTAGGACTTGCGTTATCGCTTGAGAGAAAAAGTGAGCATCCGCTTGCAAAGGCGATTTTGCGAAAGGCAGAGGAACAAGGGATAAGAGCAGAAGAAGTGACCGATTTTAAGGCGCTTCCCGGCAATGGGCTGGAAGCTTCCCGGGGTACACTTAAAGTTTCCGGCGGTAATCTTTCGTTCATCCGTCAGGCTGCCGAAGTGCCTGATGGGATAACGGCGAAGGCGGATGTCCTTTCAGAAGAAGGGAAGACACCGTTATTCTTTGCCGCAGACGGGAAGCTCTTAGGAATCATTGCAGTGGCAGATGTGATTAAGGAAGACAGTCCAAAGGCCATCCGGGAACTTAAATCTCTGGGCATGAAAGTGGTCATGCTCACGGGAGATAACGAACGCACGGCGAAGGCGATTGGAAAAGCAGCCGGTGTGGACGAAGTCATTGCGGGAGTCCTTCCCGATGGTAAAGAAGCAGAGGTGCGTGCATTACAGGAAAACGGAAAGGTCATCATGGTTGGCGATGGAATCAATGACGCCCCTGCGCTGACCCGGGCCGATATTGGAATTGCCATAGGCGCTGGCGCAGATGTAGCGATTGATGCGGCGGATGTTGTTCTTATGAAGAGCCGTCTTCTCGATGTACCCGCAGCAATCCGCTTAAGCAGAAAGACGTTGAAGAATATCCATCAAAACCTGTTCTGGGCATTCTTCTACAATGTGATAGGAATCCCTCTCGCCGCAGGTGTGTTCATTCCTTTTACAGGATGGCAGCTGAATCCGATGTTTGCGGCTGCGGCAATGAGCCTTTCCAGCTTTTTTGTAGTGACAAACGCACTGAGACTGAATCTGTTCAAAATATATGGAAAAGAAGGGGAAGAAACCGTGGATGTGGAAAAAGAAATCGGTACTGCTCTTAATGAGAATGTTGGAGATAGAATACTGACGATTGAAGGCATGATGTGTGAACACTGTGAGAAGACCGTTAAAAACGCACTTGAGAACATCGATGGCGTGAAAAGTGCGGTTGTAAGCCATGAGAAAAATCAGGCAATCGTGCATTTAAGTAAAGAGATTCCCGATGATATTCTGGCAAGTGCGGTGGAGGCAAAAGATTACCATGTGGTTGAAATAGCGTGAAATGCAGTTAACTCCCTTGCAAATCACAGATTATTGTGCCATAATATTTAATGGGTTATTATACTCTAATGGAGATGATTTGCGATGGACATAACACACAATGTTCTCATTGTTGATGATGAAAAAATGATCAGGGATGCGGTATCAGCCTATTTCACCAAGATGGGATGGCGTGCTTTTGAGGCAGAGAACGGACAGGATGCACTTGCCCTCTTTGAGAAGACACCGATCAGTTTTGTGATCCTGGATCTCATGCTTCCCGGTATGTCCGGTGAGGACGTATGCAGGGAGATACGTAAGAAATCCAGGATTCCGATCATTATGCTCACGGCTAAGACCCAGGAAGAAAGTATCCTGAACGGACTTCATATCGGGGCTGATGACTATGTGACAAAGCCGTTTTCTGTGAAGCAGCTGTATGCCCGTATGGAAGCTGTCATGAGACGGGCGTCAGATGAACGGAAAGCCCTGACAGGTCTGCTTTCCTGGGAGGACGACCTTGTCATTGATTTTGAGGAAGCCTCTGCCAGAAAGAAGGGAGCGCCTCTTTCCCTTACAAAAAGCGAGTGGAAGATTCTCTCGGCAATGGCAAGCTATCCGAAAAAGGTGTTTACCCGCGATGAACTGATGGAGATCGCATTCGGCGGGGATGCGGACAGCTTTGACAGGGTGATCGATACGCATATCAAGAATCTCAGGAAGAAGGTGGAAAGCGATCCCAGGAATCCTGTATATATCAAAACGGTCCATGGACTTGGCTATAAGTTCGGAGGTGATGAAAATTGAAAAAAACACACCTGCGGACTACATTGTCCTTGGCCTTTGCCCTCCTTGTTGCTTTAACCGTGTGTCTTGTCAGCATTCTTTCCAGCACATTCATCAGTCGGGAGTTTGAAGAGTACGTAAAACTCACGCAAAAGAAGCAGGCAGATGACCTTGCTGAGAGTATAGGGAGCCATTACGACGAATCGGGTGGCGGGTTTAACATAGATTATGTGCATGGCATGGGAATGTATGCGCTGAAGGACGGCTTTCTCATCCGGCTTTATGACGAGGACGGAAACCTTCTGTGGGATGCCGAAAATCACGATATGGCACTTTGCCATGAAGTGATGGATACCATCACGCTCAGAATGCAGGAAAATCGCCCGGAGCTTCATGGTGATTTTGTCACCTACTCCTATGATCTTGAAACAAAAGGAAAGCATACAGGAAAACTGGAGATCAGCTACTATACTCCATATTATTTAGACGAGAACGATTTTCAGTTCATCCATGCGCTGAACCGGATCTTAGCTCTGACAAGCGCTGTGTCCTTATCTTTAGCCGTGGTGTTGGGTGTCCTCTTTGCCAGACGGATCACAAAACCGATTTCAGGTGTTATTTCGGCAACGAAAAAGATATCTGAGGGAGATTACGGCGTAAGAGTCGACGCGAACCTGAAAGAACGGGAAACCCATGAACTTGCGGACGCAGTAAATCATATGGCTGCATCCCTTGAGGAACAGGAGTATCTGAGGAGGCAATTAACCGGAGATATTGCGCATGAACTTAGAACCCCCGTCACAAACATTTCATCTTATATGGAGATGATGATTGATGACGTGATGGAGCCGACGCAGGAAAGACTGAAAAGCTGTTATGATGAGCTTTCCCGTCTGTTCGGACTGATCACTGATTTGGAACGACTGGAAAGTGTAGAGTCTGGCGGAATTAATCTGAACAAGGAAGACGTGGAGCTTCTTAGTCTGTCCGAGACGATCCTGCAAGGCTTCGAAACCGGGATTCATGAAAAAAATATCGACGCAAGAGTCTCTGGAGAGGAAGTGCATATATGTGCTGACCGAGGAAGGCTCTCCCAGGTGATCGCCAATTTGTTATCGAATGCCCTCAAATATACGGATGAAAACGGCAAAATCACTATTTCTGTAAAAAGGAAGAAAGACATTGCGGAACTTGTCGTGGAGGATACGGGTATCGGTATTTCCAAAGAGGATAGGGAGCGCGTGTTTGAGCGCTTTTACAGGACGGACAAGTCAAGGACAAGAAAAACCGGCGGGGCAGGGATGGGCCTTTCCATAACAAAGGCAATCGTACAGGCACACGGGGGAACGATTCATTGCGAGAGCGAACCCGGTACAGGCAGCAGGTTTATCGTGACATTGCCGGTTATATAAATCTTCACACTTTTTACATTGCCACCTGTATGTTGGGACAAATATATAAATTTATATGGAGGAAAAAGATATGAACGAAGCATTACAGAATCTGCTGACAAGAAGATCATGCAGAGCGTACAAAGAAGATCAGATTACTGCGGAGGAGTTAGATGCTATTCTCAAAGCGGGACAGTATGCGCCAACCGGAATGGGAAAACAGTCGCCCATTATCGTTGTTATCCAGGATGCAGAGAAAATCAGAGAAATTGAAAAGCTGAATGGATCAGTTATGGGCAATCCGGATGGTCATCCTTTCTATGGTGCCCCGACACTGATAGTTGTATTTGGTGATGCAGAGAGTCCACTTGGTGGTGCCGATGCTAATCTTGTAATCGGAAACCTGCTGAACGGTGCAAATGCTGTCGGAGTTGACTCCTGCTATATCTGGCGAGCAAGAGAGTCCTTTGACAGTGAAGCTGGCAAAGCTCTGAAGAAGGCTTGGAATGTTCCTGATTATTATATTGGCATTGGTAATGTAATTCTCGGCTACGGCAAGCCGGAGGGCAAAAAAGAAGCTGCACCCAGAAAAGAGGATTATGTGCGCAGAGTATAAGACAATCAGTATGAATATATATGATTTTTCGGTTACCGACAATAAAGTATGAAGGCCTTGGCCATGGAGCGTTTGAAGAGGCAAAAGATTTCTATGACAGGGTTCGGGAATTCTGCGATCAGTAAAAACTACGGTATTTTTGAAAAATCCCCCTGCGTAATGTCTTGTTTGTTACGCAGCGTCATGCTGTAGGATACATGGCGAAAGGAGGTGAAGGCTATGTCAAAATACACGACGGGCGAGATCGCAAAGCTCTGTAATGTTACAGTCCGGACGGTTCAGTATTATGATACCCGAGGGATACTGATCCCCAGTGAGCTTTCCGAAGGCGGAAGGCGGCTCTATTCGGAAGACGATCTGAAACGTATGAAGATTATCTGTTTTCTTCGTGAAACGGACCTTCCGATCGATGCCATCTCTCAGATCCTGAAAGAAGAGCATCCTGAGAAAGTGATCACACTGCTGATCGAACAGCAGGAATCGGTTCTTTCTGATGAGATCTCTGAGAAACAGGAAAAACTGGAAAAGCTACATGAACTGAAAAATGGGCTGAAGGGAAAGAAAGACTTCTCTCTTGAAACCATCGGTGACATAGCCGTAATCATGGAAGGTAAGAAAAAACTGAAAAAGATGCATGGGATGATGATCCTGACCGGCCTTCCTGTCAGTGTGCTGCAGTGGTTTTCGATCATCTTCTGGATCGTCAAGGGGATCTGGTGGCCGTTTGTTGTCTGGCTTTTCGTCGCGATCCCCTGGGCAGTTCTGGGCAGCCGGTACTACTTTAATCATGTCAAATACATCTGTCCGGAATGCCATGAGGTATTCAAACCCACACTGAAGGAAGCTTTCTGGGCTGGTCACACGCCCACAGCCCGGAAGCTGACCTGCACTTCCTGCGGTCACAAAGGCTTCTGTGTGGAAGTCTGGGGAGGTGACGATAAATGAGTGCGTTTGAGGATATCGTCATCGGTAAAAGCAGCGTCCCGTCACTGATCATCACCGTCATTCTGATGATCGCGATCCCCGTCTGCTTCTTCCTCTTCTGGCGAAGGAAACATAAAGAGCAGACAAAGATCAGCTGGCTGATCGCGGGAGCCATCGGCTTTATCGTATCAGCTCGTGTGCTGGAGTTGGCCATCCACTATCTATGCATCGTTATGGATAATCCGATCTCCCGGTTCATCAACGGAAACACGGCCGCCTTCGTCCTGTATGGAATTACGATGGCAGGGGTGCTTGAAGAGTGCGGACGGCATATTATTATGAAGTACATCATGAAAAAGAATCGCAGCCGTGAAAATGCGGTCCTGTACGGCATCGGTCACGGCGGCATCGAGATCCTGGCGGTCCTTCTGCCTGCTATGATCCTCTATCTTGCGATTGCGGTGCTGTTTTCTCAGGGAGATGTGGAAAGCGCTTTAAAAGCGCTGAACATCACGGAAGAGACCGCAGCCGCAGCTCTTCCTTCCGTTCAGGCCGCAGCCTCGTTTGATTACGCCATGACGGCGATGAATGTCATGGAGCGCCTGTTCGCGATGCTTCTCCATATCGGGCTTACAGTGATCGTCTATTATGGCGTCGTAAACGGAAAGAAGATCTTTCTGCCGCTGGCAATTCTTCTGCACATGCTGGCGGACACATTCCCGGGGTTATATCAAAGAGGCGTGGTGCCGCTGTGGACGGTCGAAGGATGGGCTGCCGTCTGGGTCTTGGTGATTCTGCTTATTGCGGGAAAACTTTACAGTAGTGCATAAAAGCAGTGCCTCTGAATCGGTGATTGTCCTGCGATCCTGATCTGCGGTGAGAAGGACCGGGCGGGATCGGCAAAGAGCTATAATCGCAGATGGGCGAAGAAGGAAGGGCTGCAGGTCTACTGGATCAGGGATGCCGGGCACAATTCCAATACAGACAAACCGGAAGAAGTGGATCAGATCATCAGGGACTTTGTCAGATCCATTCAGGAGGAAAGTTATGAATAAGGAACTTTTTATCCGGGCAATATCCAGATTTGCTGCCGGACTGCTGCTGGTTTCGGGTTTACTGTTTATACCCGCCGGCACATGGAACTACCCGCAGGGCTGGCTTCTGATCGGGATCCTTTTTGTTCCGATGTTCATTGCCGGGCTTGTTATGATGAAAAAGAATCCGGAGCTTTTAAAGAAACGCCTGAACGTTAAGGAAGGGGAATCAGAACAGCGCCGGGTCATCTTATTCAGCGGGCTCATGTTTCTGGTGGCCTTCATTTCGGCGGGACTAAGTTTTCGATATGGCCTGCTGATGCTTCCCTTTTCAATGAGCATGATCGCCGCGATTCTCTTTCTGGCAGCTTATGCGCTCTACGCAGAGGTCTTGCGGGAGAACACATATCTTTCCAGAACGGTGGAAGTCCAGGAAGACCAGAAGGTCATTGATACAGGTCTTTATGGGATCGTCCGGCATCCGATGTATATGGCGACAGTCGTGCTTTTTCTGGCAATGCCCCTGGTTCTCGGCTCGGTCATCTCCTGCTTGATCATGCTTTTCTACATCCCGATTATTGTAAAAAGGATTCGCAATGAAGAGCTGGTTTTGATAAACGGTCTTCCGGGATATACCGAATATATGGCAAAAGTGAAATACAGACTGATTCCTTTTCTCTGGTAGATGCAAACATTGGAATATCATTTGCTCATAACGGCGGTGCTTCGTCACCGCCGTATTGTTTTCCTTGAGCCAGTGAAGTTGTGATGGTAAAATTCTGTCACAGAAAGATTTTAAGACTGGAGAGGTAAGAATCTATGAAAGAATATGTGATGGGAAACGGCGCGATCGCGCTTGGAGCCCTGACGGCAGGCGTTTCTCTTGTCGCGGGCTATCCGGGGACACCTTCCTCAGAGATCATTGAAACAGTCTCCAAATATCCGCACCAGGGCGTGCATCTGGAGTGGTCAGTCAATGAAAAAGCAGCCCTGGAGGTGGCTGTCGCCGCCGCATACAGCGGGGCAAGAGCGCTTGTCACCATGAAGCAGATGGGACTGAACGTCGCATCGGATCCTCTCATGTCCGTCGCCTATGTCGGCGTCAAGGGAGGACTGGTCATTGTCAGTGCAGACGATCCGGGGCCTATTTCATCCCAGACCGAGCAGGATACCAGAAGGTTTGCCGATTTTGCCAGGATCCCGGTCTTTGACCCCTCCTCCCCGGAGGAAGCTTATACCATGATCCAGGACGCGTTTGCTTACTCTGAAAAATACGGTACTCCTGTGCTGTTCAGGCCTACGACCAGAGTCTGCCATGCTTATGCCTCGATCGATATTCCGGAGAGCTTTGCGCCCGGAAATTACGAAGGTTTTGTCAAGGACTCCGGGAAATGGGTCATTTTCCCCCGCCTCTCCAACATGAACCATGGAAAGATGGAGAAGAGGAATGTCGAAATAGCGAAAGACTTTTCTTCATACAGATATAATACAGTCGAAGGAGAAAACTCCGAAAAGGCGGTCGTTGCTTCCGGCGTCAGTTACGCCTATGTTAAGGAGTGCCTCAGGGGACACCGGAATGTAAAACTGATCCGTGTCGGAACGGCATTCCCGTTCCCGGAAGATCTTGTGCTGCAGGCGCTCGAAGGTGTCAGGGAAGTTCTCTGCATAGAGGAACTCAGCCCTTATGTTGAAGAACAGATCCTTAAAACGGCCGGCCGCCATCACCTTGATCTTCAGGTCCGGGGTAAGCTGGACGGCACTGTTCCCCACAACGGAGAAAACAGCGTCGAACTCTCCGCAAAAATACTGAAGGAATTCCTTGGCGAGGAGATCGGCTCGCAGATCATGGATGTCTCAGACGCACCCGCACTGCCAGCAAGACCTCCGGTCCTGTGTGCGGGATGTCCGCACAGGGCATCCTTCTACGCTGTAAAGCAGGCGATGAAAGGGCAGAAGGCGGTCTTCTGCGGCGATATCGGCTGCTATACGCTCGGCAATGCCATGCCTCTGGATATGGTCGATACCTGTCTTTGCATGGGCGCTGGCATCACAATGGCGCAGGGCTTTTATCATCTGGACAAAGATGCCGTATGTTTTGCTTTTGTCGGTGACTCGACATTTTTTGCTTCAGGAATGACAGGCGTCGTAAATGCCGTCTACAACGAGGCGGACATGATCCTGTGCGTACTGGATAACTCGACAACGGCGATGACCGGTCATCAGCCGCACCCGGGCACAGGCCGCAACATGATGGGGAATTTAGTCGATAAAGTCGATATTGCCAAGGTCCTGGAAGGCATCGGCGTTAAAAAGATCATTACGGTCGATCCGCTCTTATTGGATGAGAGCATTGCGGCTGTAAAGGAGTGCGCCGGGGAAAAAGGCGTCAAGGCGATCATATTCAAATCTCCCTGCATCGCGCTCAGCAAGCCGGATACAAAATGTATGATCGATTCTGAGAAATGCATTAAGTGCAAAAAATGCATCCGTGAGATCGGGTGCCCTGCCCTCACGATCCGGGACGGCAGCGTTGTGATCGACAGGAATCTGTGCACAGGGTGCGGTCTCTGCAGCAGGATCTGCCCTGTCAGTGCGATCGGAGGTGAAGAGAAATGAAAAAGGATGTAATGATCTGCGGCGTCGGAGGCCAGGGAACGGTACTGGCGTCCAAAATCATAGCTGCTTCCGCAATGGAAGAGGGATCTCCTGTTCATTCCGCCGAGACGATCGGCATGTCACAGCGCGGCGGGTCTGTCACCAGCCATGTCAGGATCGGAGAGGACAGCTACTCACCGCTTATTCCCTTCGGAAGTGCTGACGTTCTGCTGGCTTTTGAACCATCAGAAGCAGTGAGGAACTTAAGATACCTGAAACCGGATGGCGTGGCAGTAGTGAATACAGCAGCGACAAAACCGGTCACAGCTTCTTTAAATGATACAGGGTATGACGGCAGTGAAATGGTCGCTTACCTCGAGAAAAAATGCAGCTGTATTTTTGTCAATTCCGATGAAGTATGCAGGCCTTTCGGCTCGTCTAAGTTTTTTAATATCATCATGCTCGGCATCGCCGCAGGCTCGGGAAAACTGGGCATCGGACAGCAGACGATCCTTGCGCAGATCGAAAAGAGAGTGCCGCAGAAATTTGTCGCTGTTAATAAAGAAGCCTTTCAGACCGGATTTGCAATAGGCTCTTCCGGGCAGAACTAAGGATCAGAGGGAGGAAGCTATGAAAATCAATGATGTACAGCTCGAACAGGTCAACAGACAGATCAGCCGTATTTTAAAGAGCGGGAACTATTACAGTGAGGTCTATAAAAAGGCAGGCATAACCGGAGTTTCATCGGCGGAAGATTTTGAAAAAATACCGTTTACGGACAAGGCGGATCTGCGCAATGCCTATCCCCTTGGGATCCAGGCGGTGCCGGATGAGGAGATCGTCAGGATCCATTCCTCTTCCGGAACGACCGGCAAGCCCGTCATCATTCCCTATACGGCAAAGGATGTCGCGGACTGGGCAGAGATGTTCGCCCGCTGCTATGAGATCGCAGGGATCACCGCCAGGGACAGGATCCAGATCACACCCGGTTACGGACTCTGGACAGCGGG
This sequence comes from Lachnospiraceae bacterium, assembly GCA_017449745.1. Classification (GTDB taxonomy): domain Bacteria; phylum Bacillota; class Clostridia; order Lachnospirales; family Lachnospiraceae; genus CAG-791. The sequence continues at coordinate 5,981 of JAFTFD010000357.1, read as the reverse complement.
GATCGGATTCCAGGCCGGATGCGAGAAGCTGGGAGCCATGGCGATCCCTATGGGACCCGGTAATACGGAAAAACAGCTGCAGATGATGATCGACCTTGAGAGCACCGTGCTGTGCGCGACTTCATCCTATGCCCTCCTCCTTGCGGAAGAGATCAATAAAAGAGGCCTCAAAGACAAGATCAAGCTGAAAAAGGGCGTGATCGGATCCGAGCGCTGGAGCGATGCAAAACGCAATTATATCGCGAAAGAGCTGGGCATTGAGCTCTATGATATCTATGGCCTGACAGAGATCTACGGACCCGGCATCGGCATCAACTGCCCGGATCAGACAGGCATGCATATCTTTGACGACTTTATCTATACGGAGATCATCGACCCTGTGACAGGAGAAGTCCTTCCCGACGGAGAAGAAGGCGAGATCGTCATCACAACTCTGGTCAAGGAAGGCGCGCCGCTGATCCGCTTCCGCACGCACGACCTTTCCAGGATCATCCCCGGGGAATGCTCCTGCGGGAGAAAATATCCAAGACTTGATACGATCAAGGGCAGAAGTGATGATATGTTCAAGGTACACGGCGTCAACATGTTCCCGAGCCAGGTCGAAGAGATCCTCGGCATGGTCGACGGCGTATCCAGTGAATACAAGATCGATATCGCGCACGACGACAGCCGCAACAGAGATATTATCATGGTGACGGCAGAGGCAGACGGCAGAGTCGACTTTGCGGCGACAGGCGAGAAGATCAAGGCCCTGTTTAAGTCCAGGCTCAACGTCACGCCGAAGGTCGCGATCGTATCGCTGAACACACTTCCACGTTCAGAGAAGAAGACACAGAGAGTATTTGACCACAGAGATTAGTAATAATAAAAAATCTCTTATAGCAATGAGAGGAGTAGTATACAGAAGCGTCGCAGCCCTGCTGATCCGGGAAAGAGGCATGGAAGCTGTTGGCTGCACCATGCGGCTGTTTGAAAACGACATGGCGGGAGCAGAACAGGAGAGCACCTGCTGCTCCCTTGATGACGTGGAGGATGCCAGGGCCGTTGCCGGCAGAGTGGGGATCCCCTTTTACGTTTTCAACTATAAAGAAAAGTTTTCCGAGCAGGTGATCGGCCGTTTTGCCGCGGATTACTGCAGCGGCAGAACCCCGAATCCCTGTATCGACTGCAATAAATACCTGAAATTCGGGGCGCTCATGCAAAGAGCGGCAGAACTGGGCTGCGACTATGTCGTTACAGGGCATTATGCGAGGATCGGGCAGGATGAACAGACCGGCAGGTATACTCTTAAAAAGGCTGCCGATCCGTCCAAAGATCAGAGCTACGTTCTTTACAATCTGACTCAGGAGCAGCTGGCGCACGTGCTGTTCCCTCTCGGAGAGATCACAAAGGAAAAAGCAAGGGAGATCGCGCAGGAGCACGGCTTTGTCAATGCTGGAAAACATGACAGCCAGGACATCTGTTTTGCGCCGGACGGGGATTATGCGGCGGCGATCAGAAGATACCTGGCGCAGTCGGTTGATCCCGAAGCCAGCGCTGAGATGATCAGCAGGGCTTTTACGCCGGGAAAATTCGTCGACAGTTCCGGAAGCGTTCTGGGAACGCATACAGGGCTGGCCAATTATACGATCGGACAAAGACGAGGCCTTGGCATCCCGGCGGCGCATCGACTTTTTGTGCAGAAGCTGGATATGGAGAAAAATGCAGTTGTGTTGGGAACCAATGAGGAGCTGTTTTCCCGTGAGGTGCTTGTCGACAATGTCAACTGGATCTCGGGAGACACACCGTCGGAACCGGTGAAATGCAAGACAAAGATCCGCTATCGCCATACCGAGCAGCCCTGCACGGTCTATCCGGAAGGGACCTGTGCAAGGATCGTGTTTGAGGAGGCGCAGAGAGCCGCGACTCCTGGACAGAGCGCCGTGTTCTATGACGGAGATGTCGTTCTCGGCGGCGGTATCATCAGGTGAACTTAAAGGGTACCCTCTTGTCAAGGACAGTCTTATGCGGCAGAAAATGATCTCTGATGTCCTGAAAGCGAAATTCGGGACAAAAATCTATAAGCTCTCTCTCAGCAGCGGCTGTACCTGTCCGAACCGGGACGGAACGATCGGCACAGGCGGGTGCACTTTCTGTTCAGAAGGAGGATCCGGGGAGTTTGCAGCGCCTGTTCTGCCTGTCGGGGAACAGATCCGGATCGCAAGGAGCCGGGTGGATGCGAAAATGCCGGCTTCGCTTCCGGAAGATGAGAGAAAATATATAGCCTATTTTCAATCCTTTACGAATACCTATGGAGATCCTGCCAGACTAAGAGACCTGTATCTGGAGACGATCCGGAGACCGGAGATCGCTATCCTTTCTATCGGAACAAGGCCGGATTGCCTGCCGTCGGAGATCCTGGATCTTCTGGAAGAACTGCAGGCGATAAAACCTGTCTGGGTGGAACTGGGCCTGCAGACCATGCATGAAAAGACCGCAGCAGCTATTCACAGGGGATATCCGCTGCCGGTGTTCGAACAGGCTCTCCGGGAACTGAAAAAAAGAAACATAACGGTCATCGTCCACACGATCCTGGGCCTGCCCGGAGAATCCAGGGAGGATATGCTCGACACCATGCGGTATCTGGCCGCTCTGGCACCTTGCGCTGACGGCATCAAGCTGCAGCAGCTGCAGATCCTGAAGGGGACGAAGATCGGAGAGGAATACCTGAAAGAGCCTTTTCCGGTCATGACGCTGGAAGAATACTGCGAACTGGTCAAGGACTGCCTGGAACTGCTGCCGGAGGACATGGTCGTTCACCGGCTGACAGGAGACGGCCCGAAGGCTCTTTTGATCGAACCGGCCTGGTCGGCGGATAAGAAACGCGTATTGAATACTATGCGGAGAATTGTGTTACAATAATGTAGTCCGGTTCGGCTGCTATCCACCTGATGAGCGGGAAAGCAAAGAAAATAACAGGGAAAAATACGGGCTTTGGGGGCGAAAATGAAAAAGAACGGGAAAACAGGTATGTTCTGGTTTATGGTCTGGGGGCTAGGATTGGCCGGACAGCTGTGCTGGAATATGGAGAACCAGTGGTTTAACACCTTTGTTTACGCCAAGATCGCCAAGGATCCGACGATCATCTCCTGGATGGTCGCTGTCTCCGCGGCGGCCACGACATTCTCAACATTCCTGTTCGGATGTATATCTGACCGCCTCGGCAAGAGAAAAAATCTGGTTGCGATCGGCTATATTCTCTGGGGCATCTTTACGATCCTGTTCGGGACGACGCAGTTCCTGGGCGGCAGCAGGGATCTCTCTACAGGCACAGTCTCCGTCGGAATTATTGCGGCAGTTGTCGCAGCGGATGCTATTATGAGCTTTTTCGGATCCATGGGTAACGATATCGGTTATAATGCCTGGATCAATGACCATATGAATGAGAATAACCGCGGCCAGCTGGGAGCCGCCCTGGCTGTTCAGCCGGTCATCGGCACCATTGCGGGAACGGTCTTTGGCGGGATGCTGATCGGAGCGGAAGACAACTATATGCGGCTGTTTCTGGTAATGGGACTGTTCGTGATCGCACTGGGCATCCTGTCTCTGGCAGCAGCATCGGACGTCCCGGAATTGAAGCCTTCCGTCCGCGGGACCTTCTCTGAGCAGTTTTTCAGTATCTTTGACGTTCGCAGTTATCTGCAGCATAAGGAACTGGTCTATGTAAACCTTACGCTGACCGTTTACTTTGTTGCTTTTAATGTCTATTTTGTCCATCTGGGAAACTATATGATCTATTATCTCGGTTTCCCGGCTGACCTGATGGGATACATTGAGGGACTCGGGCTCGCCCTTGCCATGCTGATCACGATCCCTGCGATCCGCCTGATCAATGCCGGACGCGTATCTCTGCTCACGGCAATATCTGTACTGCTCAGCTCTGCGGGACTCCTGCTGATGGGAGCCCTTGTTTCTCCGGAGCGGGTCAATACTGCGACTCTCTGGAATCCGCTGCTGCTGGGCGGCGTTCTGCTCGTCGGGCTGGGCTACATCCTGTTCCTGCAGACCATTACCGTTTGGAGCAAACAGCTGTATCCGGAAGATGCCCGCGGACAGTTTGAAGGGATCCGGATCCTGTTTTTTGTCCTGATCCCGATGGTCGTGGCACCGCTGATCTCCAACCCGATCATAAAAAGAAGCGGAGAATATGTGGATGAGAACGGATTTACAGCGTACCTTCCCACAAACTCCCTTTTCCTGGTATCAGGAGTCCTCGTTCTGCTGACATTCCTGCCGCTGTATTTTGCGGCAAAGGCAAAGCGTGCCTCTGAAACCTGTGAAAAACAGCCTTGACTTTCGGCTTTTGTTTTAGTAATATAATTATGCTCTGGCGGTAAGACCGCCGTATAGCAAAGCGAAGCGTGGCTCAGCTTGGTAGAGCGCTGCGTTCGGGACGCAGAGGTCGCGTGTTCGAATCACGTCGCTTCGAGAGTGTGAATGCCTCAGAAATGTTGATTTTACAGCGTTTCTGAGGCTTTTCTTTTACACGGCATTTTCAGGTTCAAAAAGGTTCAAACGGGTTCAGACGGGTTCAAATTGGCTTTTTTGAGGTTCAGCCAATTGTAAAATCCTTTATTTTCGGGCTAGATTTTATCCAGCGACGTGATCCTTCCCCAGAACTTTGCAAACTGATCTGCCTGCTCATACCTCTCCATCTGGGACCTGCGGGAGTAGTGATAGGCCCTCTCTGTCGTTGAATAGTCTGCATGCCGCATATAGTTTTTAACAGCTTCCTTGTCCCAGCCAAGGTCGTCGATCAGGATAGAAGCTGTTGTTTTTCTGCATTTGTGCATGCTTCTTACAGGAATACCTGCAATTTCACATAAGCGACGGATGGCCTTATCCATATCGTAAGTATGTGTCCTTCCTTTTTCATCCTGAAGAAGCCAACCCTTATATCCGTGGTCTTCATCGTACTTACGGATCATCTCATAATAGTAAAGAGCTGCAGGGGGCAGGACAATAGGATTCTTGGAGTCTTCTGTTTTAGGCTCCCCGATCGTATAAATCGTCTTACCGTTTTCTTTATAACGCTGTTCAGCCCTCTTGACGCTAAGGATCCCTGTGGAAGTATCCACGTCTGAAATCTGAAGCGCAACTAATTCACCATTTCTCAGTCCGGTAAACAATAAAGCCTCTTGCTGATTGACAAGAGGCATTACCATTGTTTGAGAAGATTCAACAGAACTGATTATACAGAAATCAAGGAAGCTGTTTCCCCGCGGCAAGATAAAGCTGGTACCATTCGTCATGTTCCAGCGTGAACTCGCTGGCTTTTGCGATTTCCGTTAACCTGGAGCTCTTTGTGGTACCAACGATTGTCTGGATCTTAGCAGGATGTCTCATGATCCAGGCAACAGCCACGGCTCCTGTAGAAACATTATATTTGTGAGCCAGTTCTTCCAGAACATTGTTAAGTTCAGGATATTTATCAGAACCAATAAAAGTGCCTTCAAACATTCCATATTGGAAAGGAGACCATGCCTGAAGTGTGATGTGCTTCAGTCTTGCGTATTCCAACAAGCCTCCATCGCGAACTGTTCCGGCATTGTTCTCAATGTTGACATTGAGCCCTGAATCGATAATGTCGCAATGTGCGAGCGAGAACTGAACCTGGTCGAATAGTATCCTGTCCGGCATCTCTGATTCAAGAAGAGCGATCTGGCCGGGGTTCATGTTGCTGACGCCGAAATACCTGACTTTTCCTGCTTGCTGTAATTCGTCAAATGCTGCAGCGACTTCCGCTGGATCCATTAGCGTGTCAGGTCTGTGAAGCAGCAGGATGTCCACATAATCTGTTCCCAGACGTTTTAAACTTCCATCTACCGAATTAACGATGTGTTCTTTAGAGAAGTCATAGGAAACGCCGGGTTTGATGCTGCATTTTGTTTGTATGATAACGTCCTGTCTTCTAATATCGCCCAGATTTCTTCCGAAAATCT
>JAFTFD010000356.1 GCA_017449745.1 Lachnospiraceae bacterium | reverse complement strand
TCCTTTTCAATGTCTCTTGTCACGGAGTGAACAAGAGCGGAAGAGCCGTAAGACAGCATGTCAGGAACAATGGGTGCGGACTTTGCCTCCGAATCCACCGGTACGAATTCGTAGTTGATGATGTGCCCGACCACCTTACCATTTCGTGGCTGCGGATTACCTCCGGCGACATACTTTGTAGATGCACGCTCTCTGACGGCATATCTCTTAGGACCATCCCGACCGCTGTCATCAACGATGGTGTTCTCGGGTCTTGTGACTGCTCGGATATCTGCTGGAACTGCCATAGAAAAGCCTCCTTTTATATAGTCCTATTATACAATATTCGGACTATATATACAAGCTTTTCTTGTACCATTTTACAAAAATCTGATGTCAAGGTGCGGTAAAATTCGGGCCATATGTAGCGGTTTTCCAGATATTTTTGCCTCTGGTGCCTCCATATGTACCCGGTATCAACATCAATCGACGTGACTACAAGGCTTTTCTATAGTCCGACGATTTGGGAAAGTTATAGTGGATGATGTGGCAGAAATAGATGCCGTCACATCCGCGACGCTGATGAAACCGCGCACCTATGCACTGGCCGGCGGGAGTTACCACACGGATCCGGAGGGCACAGACATCAGCGGTGTCGTGTTCCCTGTCTATGTGCCGGATCTGGCGGTTTTAGGTGCGCTTGGCGGCGAAGAAATCACGGACGAGAGTGAAGTGGCGATCACAGTCACAAACAGAGGCGAAGAAACAACGACTCTCTATAGTGGTAAAGACGCGTTATTCGAGGCCCCGGATTATTCATGGTATGTTCTGGAAGAAGAACCTGCCGTGTATAAAAACATGAATGAAGACGGATCCTTCTCGGCACTGCAGTCCGATGCGCCGACGGAGCTGGAAGGAAGTGCCTCTTATGTGTATGACCGTCATGCAGATATGGTTATCGCCGTTGAGGGACTGGAAGATATTCTTGCAGAGCAGGTTGTCAGCGGAATTGTTTTAACTGCTGACGACGGAACGAATATCGGCCTGCGGCACATTGCCAATATCTGGCGTGGAAATGAAATCGGATTTGCATTGAACAGTCCGGAATATGCGGCACTCGCTGGCAAGCGCATTGATCAGCTGAAATATATCACCACAGAAGGCGTCTATGTAATCGATGTTGATCTCGCGGTATCCGATGATGCCCTGCTGCCTAAGCTGAACGGCACATACATCGAGCTCTTCCCGGAATTCGCAAAGGAAGACTACAAGGATTTCTGGATGGAATGCATCCACAATTATATAGACGATGAAGCTGCAGCGGAAGGCGTCTATGCCATGCTGACAGATACCTACATGGGCGAGCTCTACGGGCAGGATGCCGCAGATGCATATTCTGAGAACCCGGAATCCATGCTGTTTAACTGCTTCTTCATTCATGACATGCAGAAACTGACCGTCAACGGGGACGTCTTTTCCGGTGTTGACGCGGACGGCAATGAACTGTTCTCCCACACCTATCACTATGTTGGAAGCCGGCCTGTGACTTTCTACGGCGAAGAGATGGATACGCAGCTGCGTCTGTATAAAACAGAGGATAAAGATGCCGGCGACTTTACCTGTTTTGCTTTCTCAGATGATAACCTTGCAGACACGCAGCACATCGAGTTCCGGTATGGGAAAACAGATATCGCCATCACGGACTATACGGAAGGCAGCTATGCGTACTGGCTCGCATCCGGGATTGCGGACGAATACAAGGACTCTCTGATCCAGACCTGCATACAGCTGTTTGTCGACGAAAATCTCGGCGAAGCTGCAGCTGCATCCGATGATACTGCTTCCGATACTGATCCAGATGCCATCGCTATTTCAACTGCTGAGGAACTCGCAGCGATCAATGACAACCTGTCAGGACATTATGTACTGGCTGCAGACATCGACCTGGAAGGCGCGGAATGGCTGCCGATCGGCGCATTTGTTCCTTCGGGCGAGAGTGAAGAAGAGGCAGAGCTGCCGGATCCGGAATATGCTTTCACGGGAACCTTCGACGGCAACGGCCATACGATTTCCAATCTGGTCATTCAGCAGCCGGAAGATTATGCGTTGGGACTGTTCGGATGCGCGGCAAATGCAAAAATCGGTAACTTTACAATTGAAAACGCGCAGATTGAAGGCGCGATGATGATTTCCCCAGGCATCGGCTACGCCAATCAGACAGAGGTATATGATGTCACCCTGCTGCATGGCGACATTAAAGCGGATATGACAGAATTCGGGGCGGAAGGAATGATCAGCGGCATCGTCAGCGCAGGTATGGAAAGCACACTGACCGGCTGCACGGCAAAGGATGTCACCGTAAGCGTACCTGATGGCATGGCTAATGCAGGACTTGTCGGCGGCGGCCTGGAAATGTGCAATCTGAGCGGCTGCACGGCATCCGGCACAATCCATGCCGGAAATGACTGCTACGGCATCGGCGGCGTGACCGGCTGCGCGTTCGGTGCAGAAACGCTGGAAGACTGCCTCGCAAGGCGCGTTACCATCATTGTTGGTGACAACGCTTACCTGGTCGGAGGAATCGTCGGCTACACCGGAGGATATGAGGAAGAAGAATACGGTGTTCCGGTGACAAACGTAAACGACTGTATCGCTGCAGGTGTGAGCATCACAACTGGTGAGAACCCTGTGTCTATCGGGGCTGTCGTTGGCGGAGGATTCTATTTTGAAGAAGTCGCACAGGAATACGGCGGAGCCTATGAGAACCCTACCGTGTTCGTCCTGAATGACTGCGAGTCCGCGACCATGAATGGAGAAGCTGCTCCTCTGACAGGTGCTGCAGAATAATGTGACAGCTGGTAACAACGGGGACGGTTTTCAGTATCACAGTTTCCGAAAGAAACTATGGCACTGAGAACCGTCCCCGTTGCTATGTTGAATGCAGAAACAATAACCTTGGGAGGTAATTTACTGCTTCTTTCCTAAGAATCGGTTGATAGCTTTCCTTTTCTCAACCCATTTTTGTTCTTTGGCAGAATTCTGCTTCTGCTCCTGTTTGCGTGTGTCCTGGATATCATTCTTTTTCATAGCGTACCTCCGTATTCTGTCCGGTGAGAACTACAATATCAGTAAGGAATTTCAGTTAAGAAATATCAACTATACAATGTCAGTAATGTCAGTTAAGATGATTGTGTGATGTTTTTCAGCCACGTGTATTTTCGATAGTGCTTCATTTCAAACGGAATCTTGACGATTTCATCCAGATGAAGAAGGAAGAAAACCGCGAGAGCCGGCAGATGCAGGACAAATGCGGCGATCAGGGATACGGGTATGATAAAGCACCACATGTTGATCAGATCACAGATAAATCCGAATCTCGTGTCGCCGCCGGCACAGAAGGTGCCCGTCACCAATACGCCGTTCAGCGATCTGCCGATGACATAATAGGAGCTGATCACCATCATCCACAGCAGATAAGTTCTCGCTGTTGGCGTCAGGGATGTGTTCAGCTTCAGAGTAACAGGAATCAACAGCAATATAATGATTCCGGATATGGCCCCGAAGACGATCGATAGAAGGATGAGTTTGCGGCTGTATTCCTTCGCCTGTTCCAGCGCCCCGGCGCCCATCGTGTTTCCCAGAATAACAGCAGATCCTTCCCCGAGCCCGTTGCAGAAGCATACAATGATGTTGCTGATGATTGTCGCGATCGAATTGGCAGCCACTGCGTCACTTCCCAGATGTCCCATGATCACGGAGAACATGGTGACCCCAAAGCCCCAGGCGATGGAATTTGCCAGAACGGGCAGCATATAGTGAAAATAGTCTTTTTGCAGAGAAGCCGGTGCATGCAGAATATGCTGTAATCTGATTTTTACCACATCGTGTTCTGCATTGGCCCGCAGGCATAGGAGCAGTTCTACTGCCCTTGAAATGACCGTTGCCAACGCAGCACCTTTGATTTCCAGTCTCGGCAGCCCGAACAGTCCGAAGATCAGGATAAAATTCAGCAGGATATTGAGCACAACAGCCGTGCTGGCGTACAGGCTTCCTTTTTTGACCCGGCCCGTATTGCGCATGATGTTCAGGTACATCTGAGATATTCCCATCATCAGGTAGGAAAAGCTGACAATACGCAGGTAAGGAATACCCAGTGCAATCAGATTCGTGTCGGATGTAAACAGCAGCATCAGTTTGTCCGGTATGATCAAGGCGCAGAGCATAAACAGAGATGAGACAGGTATGGAGAGCCTGAGAGAAATACCCAGCACTTTTTCCACTGTCACACTGTCCCCGCTTCCCCAATACTGCGCCGCCATGACGGCTGCACCGATGGAGATTGCCATAAAGAAAAGGGAGAGGACAAACGCGATTTGTCCCGCAAGGGAAATAGCCGAAAGCGAGCTCTGATCCATGAGGCCCAGCATCAGCGCATCCGATGCGCTGACAAGGGATGTCAGGAGCGATTGCATGGCGATCGGAACCACGATCGTCATCAGCATCTTCATAAATGATTTCCACTCGGAATGATTCACAGCAAAATCCCCTTCTTCACCCTTCTTCACACCGGTATTCATGTATCTTGTCAGTTGTTTCTCAGAGCAGCTTCTTCTTTTAAATCGTCAGCATCAATTTTGCGGTCTCTGTAATAATACTCCTGGTCTTTTTCATTGATTTCGCGCAGTACACGGCAGGGATTTCCGACAGCGATCACGTTTGCCGGGATATCCTTTGTTACGACACTGCCAGCACCGATGACGCTGTTTTCACCGATAGTAACACCGGGGCAGATGGTTACGTTTTCACCGATCCACACGTTATCCTCAATGACGACGTGGTCAGTGTACATGTATTCCCGCATGTCGGGGCGGATGGGGTGGCCGACAGTAGCAATCGTAACGGCGGGGCCGAACATGACGGCTTTTCCGACCTTAATCAGGCCATCGTCGACGAAATTGCAGTTGAAGTTCACATAGCAGTTGTCGCCAAACGTGATGTGTTTGCCGTAGCAGAAGTAGAAAGGCGGCTCAATCCAGACAAAACCGCTGTCCTCAGAGAGCATTTCCTTCTGGATGCGGAAGCGCTCTTCCAGAGTATCCGGGGTCGTGGCGTTGAAGGCGATCATTCTGCGCTTGGCATCATTTCTCTCCTCCGGCATGCCTTCACACATATCGGTAAACAGTTTTCCATTCATTATTCTTTCGTGCATGGTTTCCATTTTCTTTTTCCTTTCCCTGGTTTAGGAACGGTAGCAAAAAACTCGCTCATCTTATTTGTATGCTTGTCCGATTGCTCCGCCGAAAATCCTCGACGATGCAAGCTGTTTTTCTTCTTGCAATCAGACGTGCATTTTTCGCAAAATGATCCGTTTATTCTGCTACAGTTCCTTATGCAAGTGATCTCTAGATTGTTCTATAAACTTACTTGCCAGCAATTGTTTGGAATAATTACGTTTACTTCTTGTTTCTGATGCAATTATATTTTCTATTTATGGCAGAAAAAACAATTATATAAGCACAATAATATCAAAATATTAGCGTACAGTATTTTTATAGATTGCTATTAGACTTACATGACATATATAATACAGTCGATACAGTGTCACTATTCACAGCCCATGGCTCACGCGCGCAACGCGTGGTTTTACGAATGCAGTGTGAAGGGGCTGTGAACAGTAACGATACAGTAAGTATTTCAAGCCGAGGAGTTTTATGGAAACAGGAAATCTTGATATCATGCCGGATGCTTCCGAAATTGTGCATTACAATGTGCCGGGAATGCCTTTGTATGTGAGGGAGGGCACGCTGTCTTTTTTTACGAACATGCGCGCACATTGCCACTGGCATCCGGATTTTGAATTCATGCAGATTCTGGAAGGGCCGATGCGGTATTTTGTGGACGGGAAGAGAGTAGAACTGAAGGAAGGCGACTGCCTGTTCGTTAACTCACAGCGGATGCACTACGGATACGACGCCAACCGGCAGGAGTCCTTTTACGTGTGTACGCTGGTTGACCCGCAGCTGGCTGCAGGCAGTGACTATCTCTATGAAAAGTATATGAAATCGTTTTGCAGCAGCAAGGCGTTCTCTTATTATGTATGGAGCAGGGGGATGCGGGATTATGAGAAGGTATTTCAACTGCTGGATGATATACACCGGCTTGCGGGGGAGAAGTCATTTGGATATGAGATGGAGATTCTGGGGCGTCTGCAGCAGATCATCCTGAGCCTGATTCAGGAAAGCGCGCATATGACAGGCACTGCAGAGGAAGAAAAGACCGATCCGCAATTGGAACTGCAAAGAGTGATGGTTGCTTTTATCTCCAGACATTATCATGAGCCGGTCACACTGGAAGAGATTGCGGAGAGCGCATCCGTCAGCAAGAGCACCTGCTGCAGGCTTTTTTCGAAGTATCTGGGGCAGACACCGTTTGATTTCCTGAATTCTTACCGGCTGGAGGTCAGCAGCAATCTTCTGAGTACAACGAAGAAGAGCGTTTCGGAAATTGCTGCGGACTGCGGCTTTAATAACAGCAGCTATTTTGCACTAATGTTTCAGAAAAGATATGGAATGAAGCCGACAGCCTACAGGAAGACGAACTTGCAAGTGTGACAGCGAAGTGTGTGAGCGGGAGTGTCCCCC
>JAFTFD010000355.1 GCA_017449745.1 Lachnospiraceae bacterium | reverse complement strand
GAATCACATCGAAATCGACCATGCCTTCGCCGAGATAGCACCCGGAAGAAAGCTGCGGCATTGCCGGATAGGAATCCAGCCAGTGCTTGTTATCGCGGACCTTGAAATCCTTGAAGTGAGCGGTCACGGCATAAGGTGCAAGATATTCCACGTCGTTCATCGGATCGAGATGGATGCAGGCAGCATTTCCGAAATCGTACTGAACGCGGATATTGTCCTCTGCGACATCCTCGATGAAGCTTGCGATCTCTTTCCCGGAGAAATCGATATGATTTTCCAGAGCGAAGGTAATGCCTGTTCCGTCAAGGATCTTGGAGAGTTCTTTCAGGTTTCCGACGATCGCTTTGCGATGATCGTCCATCGTGAAATCATCGCTCCAGCGGGATGCTCTCACGCAAAGAGCTCCGTTATATGCGCCGGTCAGGAACTCGCAGTCAAATATTTTTGCTCTCTCGATCGATTCTTCGATCATCTTGATCGCCTCTGCGGGATCCTTGATCTGTCCGCCCGGTTGGTCAGAGAGTGCAGGTGCTCCTTTGAGTCCCTACATTCCGCGGCAGCCGACCAGGAGCTTGACATCCTTTTCCTTTGCCATGGCTGCCATTTCCTTCAGAGTGTCATTTCCCGCTCCTTCCGGTACATAGAAAGGCATAAAGGACATGGCCTTTGCTCCGAGACGTCCGCACTCCGCAAGAGCCCATTCATATCTCTCCATGCCGTTTTTGACGCCCTTGTCAGCCGGCATGCAGTGTGACATAAAACCAACTCTGAAACCTGTTTCGTTATTCATCTTTATCCTCCTGCTTTATTTAAGTCCCAGCACGATCGGTGTGGACTTGTATCCGATACCCATTCTGTCTATTCCCATGTCGATCAGCCGGAAGAATTTCTCCTGATCGCGGATCCCGCCGGCGCCTTTGATCTTGCAGCGTCCTTTCGCGGCGTCCATCATCGTCTGGATGACCTCATAGGTAGCGCCCTCGTTTTTGCCGCCGGTGAAAAATCCTGTGGAAGTTTTTACAAAGTCGGCTCCTGCGGCGATCGCCGTCTCGGTAGCCTTTGCGACCTCCTCGAGTGTGAGGGAGTCCACTTCAAAAATAACCTTCAGGTAAGTGTTGTATTTGTGTGCTGTCTCAGCCACCGCCCTGATGTCCTCTTCGACTTCCTTCCACATGCCGCTGCGGATCCAGCCGTAGTTGGCAACGATATCGAGATCCTCCACGTCCCCTTCCCTGCAGATGATCTCTGCCTGGGCGACTTTGGATTCCGTTGTGGATTTTCCGAACGGAAAATCACAGACGACGCAGATCCCGGTCTTTGTGCCCTTTGTCATCTCGCGGGCGATCTCAAGAGAAGATGGATTGATACACACTGTCCTGCATCCGTAATCGATACCCTCCTGGATATACTTTCTCACCTCGTCCTCGGTGAATTCCGGTTTTAATACCGACTGATCGATATAGGAGGCCAGCTCCTCCACCGTCATATCCGCTGCTCTCTTTTCTGGTTTCATTCCCTCCTCCTTAACTAAGCAAGCTTCTCTTCTCCTGCAGCTGCACGTAAATTTCATCGCAGATTTTCATTCTTCGTCATTCTCTTACAACCAAAGCATACTTCCATTTGCATCATTTTTCAACATTTATCATCATAAACTTGCATTTTATCGCATATTGCATAATTTGATCTGTTCAATTTTGTATACTTTAAATAATATTTTTGATAATTATCAGCCAATATCGCGCCCTAAGGCAGCTTCGGCGGCCGATTTCAGGATTAATTCATGTTCGTTTTTGATTATTATTGTCGCTTTTTGAAAACTATGATATGATTATGTTGCTGGAATTATCTTTTGTAGATTTATTTGTAAATTTCTGCCGTTTTCCCTGTGCAAATACAGAAAAAGAGTGATAAAATATGACGTCACAATTGCATTGGGAACTTTTCGGTTACATTTAAGTCCGAACATCAGTACCATCACGCGGAAAAAGGAGTCTCCCATGCTCGCCACGGAAAGAAGTCTTTATATCAAGTCACAGCTCAACAAAAAGGGCATTCTCAGCATCAAAGAGATTGCCGCCGAGCTCGGCGTATCCGATGCAACTGTCCGGAGAGATGTCGATAAATTGGAAAAAGAAGGTGCCCTCGTTCGTATAAACGGCGGGATCGCCAACGCAGACACTCTTGAAGGAAATGATTCGCCGTCCATCATCGAGCTTTCCATGAAGGAAAAGACGTCGCTCAACCAGGACAGCAAAGACAGGATCGCAAAAAAAGCAGCCGAACTGATCCAGCCTGGCGAATATGTTTTTATCGACGGCGGCACCACACTGATCCCTCTTTTCAGGATCCTGCTGGAAAAGCCTGTCCACATCGTCACCAACAACATCCTTTCCCTGTCTCTGGTCCAGAAAAAACATGTCGCAGACCTGTTTGTCATCGGAGGTTCCCTGATTCCCCAGTACGGGATGTGCATCGGGATCTCCGCCCAGAAAATGGTCAGGAGTTTTCATTACAACCGCGCGTTTTTCAGCTGCACGGGCATAACCGTTGAAAACGGTATCGTTTATACTTCCGAGATCGATACGCCGGACGTCAAGCACGAAGCTCTGGAAAACTCAGACCACGCGTACCTGCTTGCCGACTACAGCAAGATCGGGCTGCGGGGCTTCTATCAGTGGACAACGATCGACCATTTCGAGTCCGTCATCACCGACAGCAAAGAGCCGGCAGTGCAGAACAGTCACAAATTCATCGTTACCTGATCCCGCGGTCACGTACAGCGCCAAATAAAAAGAACATCGAATCAAAAAATCCAGGGTTTCGCGCCCTGGATTTTCTTTCCTGTAAATTCAATCACCGCATTCCGCGCTTAAATACTCGAGCTTTTTCTTCAGGAACCGGAACGAAAGCCGCAGTTCTTCGATAATGTCGCCATCATAGGCCTTGTCATGGTCGCACACATACCAGTCGGGCCGGATCTCTTTTTCGCAGTACTCCAGGATCGACGTCCAGTCCATGACGCCGTAGCCGGTCGGCAGGAAGACATGCTCTTTGGATGCATCCAGCCTGTTTTTCCCTGAACGATAATAGTCCTTCATATGCATAGCTTTGATGCGGCCGGTGTGCCGTCGGATCCCATCCTGCCAGTCGCACCCCGCGATTCCCATCCAGCCAAGGTCAGGCTCGAAGAGCATTTCCCTGGGGCACTTTTCCAGGATCCTGTCCATCCACCAGGTCCCGTCGCTGTCTTTGACATACTCGTAGCCGTGATTATGATACTGCACTGCCATGCCGTATTTTCGCGCGCAGGGAAGGAGTTTTTTCACCTGGCCGGCAAACTCCTCCGCCGTCTGCTCGCGCGGGATCCCAAGCGATATATAGCTGCAGCCGATCTCCTTGATATAGCTGAATTTTTCATCCGGCGTGCGTCCCGGAGCCTTCATCGCCGTCATCAGGGAGCGTGGATCCTCCTCTTCTGCTGCCGCGCCCGTATCTTCGCACAGGAGATCCGGGAGAATAACAAAGCACCCGAACGGCTCCAGTCTGTTGCTCAGGCAGATATCCCTGATCTCTTCCGCGGGATGGCCAAAAAATCCGATCAGTTCTATTCCGTCAAATCCTATCTTCCCAACCTTCTCCATCGTTCCCGCAAAATCTTCATAAAGGAGATCTCTCAAAATAAAAGCCGGACAGCCGATCCTGACATTTCTCATCTGCATTCCTCCTTCTGCTCTTTTAGCATCCTTTTTAATTGCAGTACTTTGGTTCCCGGCGCGTGCCGCTGCGCAGCTGCCGCGCGCAGTTATCGAGCGGTATTTGTCAAAAATAAGATACCTGTTGTCTTCCTGCACATCATTTTTAGTACCATGCGCACTTGCTTTGATGGCTTTTGTCGCTTTATGTTCATCTTTGCAAAATAATGTTTGCATATTTTTGCAAAATCAGTCATATTATAAGTGATTTATCTGAAATGCACAATGTCTCAATTATTTTCAGACTCAAACAACTTTGTATTTTAATTCCCCAAGGCCAAGGCATAACAAATTTTGGAAAGACATCACAAACACATTCAGAAAAGGAGGGAACTATGTCTGTAAACAAAGTCAGGACCGCCGTTGTCGGCTGCGGTATGATCAGCAACATCTACATTCGAAATCTTTCGAAGCTTTTCAAGATCATCGACCTTGTTGCCATCTGCGATATCATCCCCGAGGCCGCCGCTGAAAAAGCAGCACTTCACGGGATCCCGAGAATAATGACGCTGGAAGAGATCGCCTCTTCGGAGGAGATCGAGCTGGTCGTAAATCTGACCGGTCCAACAGCGCATTATGACGTGATCAAGATGATGCTGAACGCCGGCAAACACGTCTATACGGAAAAGATGTTTACCACGGATATCGAAAAATCCCGTGAGCTCGTTCGTCTGGCAGACGAAAAAGGACTTTATCTTGGCGTAGCGCCGGACACAGTTCTGGGAGCAGGGACCCAGACCGCCAAGAGAGTCCTTGAACTGGGCCTTATCGGGCAGGTGACATCGGGACAGGTCTGCATCAACCGCAACCAGCTGCTCAATTCCGAACTGTTCCGTTTCCTTAAAAACGATGGCGGCGCTCTTCCCTACGACGTCGGGATCTATTATATCGGAACGCTTTTGACGCTCCTTGGACCCGTAAAAGCTGTCCGGGCTTTCGGCGCTCCGTCCATGGTACACGAGCCGGTACTTCTGTTTGCCAATGAAAGCGACGAGCCCTGGCAGATCCCAGGCAACAATGTGCTCGCAGCCGCCCTGGAATTCGAAAACGGCGCGCTGGTCAGTGTCCTGTTCGACGGCAACACCATCAATGCCGAGCAGCACGCCATGACCATTTTCGGAACAGAGGGCATCTTAAAAGTCGGAAATCCCGAGAAATTTGGAAGCCCGCTGCGCCTGATCCGCCAGGAAGCCGGCGAATGCGACATCCCCTTCACACATGGCTATGACGGCAGGAACATGCTGGATGAAAAAGCCTTCTTCGACGATTACGGCAACAGAGGCATCGGCGTCGCAGAGATGGCATGGGCCATCCGCAAGGGCCGCACAAACAACCGCTGCAGCAAAGAATACGGCCTGCACTGTCAGGAAGTCCTGTACGGAATGGATCTTTCCGCAAAGACAGGCGAAACCTATTATCCGGAATCAAGATTTGTCATGGAAGGACTGCGCTCAGGCTGCTACTCCTCCATGTTCGGCGGCGCCGCCAGAGGAGATGCGGAGAGGTCCCTGATGGACTAATACCGGCCAAGGCAGACGCACCCTGGCAGACAGCAACTCACAGATGAGGCAGGGAAAGTGAGTCATGGGGACGCATCCGGTGACTCATTGCATACAGTTTTGTCACAAAGCGAG
>JAFTFD010000354.1 GCA_017449745.1 Lachnospiraceae bacterium | reverse complement strand
TTTACCAGTTCCCGGATCCCAAGGGAGAGGGCAGTTTCCAGGCCGATCATTCCGCTCGGAGCCTTCCACAGCGGCTGGACCGATTTTTCCTCTTTTGTATGAGGCGCATGATCGGTCGCAATGATATCGATCGTGCCGTCCGCCAGGCCTTCGATGATCGCGAGGCGGTCCTTCTCCGTGCGGATCGGAGGGTTGACCTTGGCAAGAGAGCCTCGTTCGATGACAGCTTCCTCCGTCAGGGAGAAATGATGCGGCGTTGCCTCCGCTGTAATGCGGGGATTTCTCTTTTTGGCCTCCCGTACGAGAGCTACGCCTTCCGCGGTGCTGATGTGCTGGATGCACAGGGCGGCGTCCGTCTCCACCGCGATCATAAGATCCCTCTCGATCATGCTGATCTCCGCCTCTCTCGCGGAGCCCCGGATCCCGAGGTGTTCAGCGGCCGGGCCGCCTGCATGGATCCCGTTTTCCGAGATATAGGCAGGATCTTCCTCATGGAGACTGACAGGCATATAAAGGGAGGCAGCTTTCTTAAGGGCACTGCGCAGCAGGTCCTCATCCAGCACGGGAACGCCGTCATCCGTGAAGACACGGGCGCCATGTTCTTTTAGGGCTTCCATATCCGTCAGCTCTTTGCCTCTCATTCCGAGTGTGACGTTAGCCGCGCTGTAGACATGAATGCCTGTTTCCGCACCCTTTTTCAGCACCTGGTCCAGGATCTCCACACAGTCAATGGAGGGCTTTGTGTTGGCCATCATGATGACGGACGTATAGCCTCCCTTGGCGGCAGAGGCGGCACCGGTATAAATGTCTTCCTTGAGAGGAAAACCAGGATCCCGAAAATGGGAGTGTGTGTCCACGAGTCCCGGAGCGCAGATGAGCCCGGCGGCATCGATCACATCGCAGGAACCGGTTGCGGCTGCCTCTCCGGCAGGGACTATGGACCGGATAATACCGTTGTCGATCAGGATATCCCGGTCCCCCTGGGTGTTGGAGGCCGGATCCATCAGCAGTGCATTTTTGATCAGCAGCATAGGAATCTCCGTTCTATGTATGGTATACTTATCTGACGTTTGTAATAAATATAAAACATCCGCTGACAGGAGTAAATAATTATGGTCATATTGGGATATATCAGGCTGGTCCTGGTATTGCTTGCTTTGGTTTTGTTTTTTATCATAGGCCTTCCGGTAGGAGCTTTCGTGCTGATCGCGGGGAAATTCGCGCCGGAACTGAAGGAGAGGATCGTATATCCTTTCGTCAGGTTCGGATTCCGGATGGTGCGTCTGGCTGCCGGTATTCGCGTGGAAGTGACAGGAAGAGAACTTATTCCTGCAGACAGGCCCTGCCTTTTTATCGGTAACCACAGGAGCTTTTTTGATATTGTCCTCGGGTATATAGAACTGCCGGGGAGAGTCAGCCCGGTCTCCAAACAGTCCGTGGCCAAGGTGCCTTTTCTTCATTTCTGGATGATCCAGATCCACAGCCTGTTCCTGAACCGCGACAGCCTGGAAAAAGGCCTTGAGATGGTCATGTCGGCATGCGAGCTGATCAAAAAAGGTAATTCGATCCTGATCTTCCCGGAAGGAACAAGAAACCGCGAGGAAGGGACGATGCTTCCTTTCCACGGCGGCAGCTTTAAGATCGCCACCAGGACCGGCGCGCCGATCGTTCCGATCACTTTCGTCCACACGGGAGATATTCTGGAAGATCATTTCCCCTGGATCAAGGGCAGAACGATCAGGATCATTTTCGGAGAGCCGGTCGAGACAAAGCTGATCGCGCCGAAGGACCGGAAACAGATACCGGAGGACTGCAGGCAGAAGATCCTGGAGACCTATGAGATATATAAATGATATTGGAATCAAAAGATGAAATGATGCCGGATTGCTCCGCTGCAGAGCAGTTCCCGCAACTTCACACTTAATGGAGATGATCGAATGAGCAAAAAAAAGACCTGTATGACGGTTATTGAAAACAGGGCGATCGCGGAAGGGATCTATTCAATGGTACTGGTATGTCCGGAGGGAGAGTCTTTCGGAGCGGTCCGGCCCGGACAGTTCGTCGGCGTATGCTGCCGCGACGGCTCCAGGATCCTGCCGAGGCCGATCAGTATCTGCGATTTTGACGCAGAAGGGAAGCTCTTAAGACTTGTGTATCGCTGCGCCGGCAAGGGAACGGCGGAATTCGCCGGCTGGGAAGCCGGCTCCGAGGCGCAGATCCTGGGCATTCTCGGCAATGGCTATGATCTGTCCGCCCTCGTAGGGAAAAAAGTGCTCCTGATCGGCGGCGGGATCGGCGCTCCGCCCCTGCTGGGACTGGCCAAGAGCCTTAAGCAGGCTGATGAGGCGGCTGGCGCTGGGAAGGTGACGGCTGTACTTGGATATCGCACAAATGATCTCTTTCTTGCGGAGGAATTCCGCAGGGCAGCAGAGGTGATCATCGCGACGGATGACGGCAGCGCCGGAGTTCACGGCAACGTGATCGATGCGATCCGCGAACTCTCTCCGGAATTCGACGTTATCTGTGCCTGCGGACCGATGCCGATGCTGCGGGGCGTCAAGGCGCTTGCCGAAGAAAAAGGCGTCAAGGCATGGATCTCCCTGGAGGAGAGAATGGCCTGCGGCGTCGGAGTCTGCCTCGGCTGCGTGACAAAGACAGCTCATAAAGACGAACATTCCAATGTCAATAATACCAGGATCTGTACGGAAGGTCCTGTTTTCGATGCAGAGGAGGTCCTGCTGTGACACAGAGCCAGATGACAGAAAAAAACAGACCGGATATGTCCGTGGAAATCGCGGGAGTTCGCTTTCAGAATCCCGTTATGACAGCTTCGGGAACCTTCGGATCCGGGATCGAATACTCGGAGTTCGTGGATCTGAACCGGCTGGGCGCCGTCGTTACAAAGGGCGTCTCCAATATTCCCTGGGAGGGGAATGCGACACCCCGCGTCTCTGAGACCTGGGGCGGAATGCTCAATGCGATCGGCCTTCAGAACCCCGGGATCGATATATTTGTGGAAAGAGACCTGAAATTCCTCGAGCCGTACGACACGAAAGTGATCGTCAATGTCTGCGGCAAGAGCGAGCAGGACTATCTGGATGTAGTGGAAAGACTGTCCGATGAGAAGAGAGTGGATATGCTGGAGATCAACGTCTCCTGCCCGAATGTAAAGGAAGGGGCGATCGCTTTCGGCGTGCACGCGGATTCTCTGTTCCGGATCACGGAAAAAATAAAGAAGGTCGCAAAACAGCCGGTCATTATGAAGCTGACCCCGAATGTGACGAGTATACCGGAATTGGCAAGGGCGGCAGAGGCCGGCGGCGCAGACGCGCTTTCCCTGATTAATACGATCACGGGAATGAAGATTGACGTGGAGAGAAGATGCTTTGTCCTTGCCAACAGGACAGGAGGCCTCTCCGGCCCCGCGATCCATCCCGTTGCCGTGCGAATGGTCTATGAGGCAGCACACTCCGTAAAGATCCCCGTGATCGGCATGGGCGGGATCGCGACGGCGGAGGATGCCCTGGAGATGATCCTGGCAGGAGCCAGCGGCGTTGCCGTAGGAGCTATGAATTTCAGCGATCCCATGACGACGATCCGTGTGATCGAGGGGATCGAAGCATATATGGAAAGACATCAGGTCAGCAAGATCACGGATCTGATCGGTGTCCTGTAAACTGAAATCTATACGGAGAGCATATGTTAAAGTCGGAAAAGGCATATGGAAAAATCAATCTGTCACTGGATGTGCTGGGACGGCGCCAGGATGGCTATCATCTGGTCAAAATGGTCATGCAGACCGTTGATGTCTATGACACCGTCACCGTGAAAACACTGGAACCCGGTCCGGATCAGGAGATCCGGGTCGTGACGGACAGCGGTGAGATCCCATCCGGTCCTGATAACCTCGTCTTCAGGGTGGCGGACGTCATGTGCAAATACGCAGGGATCCGGGATTCCCTTGAGATCTCTATCGTGAAGAGAATACCGGTGGCAGCAGGAATGGCCGGCGGCAGCACGGATGCGGCAGCGGTTTTCAGGATCCTGAGAGACCTGTACTCGCCTGAGACAGACGATAAAAAGCTGCAGGAGCTGGCCCTGCCCCTTGGGGCGGATATCCCCTACTGCATACAGGGAGGGACGCAGCTCTCAGAGGGGATCGGGGAGATCCTGACGATCCTTCCGGCACCGCCGGAGTGCAGCCTCATCATAGTCAAACCGGACCTGTACGTCTCTACGGGCTGGGTCTATACCAATTATGACTCCATTCCTGAGGAAGAGGTAAGGCATCCTGATGTAGACAGACAGGTAAAAGCGATCCGCGAAGGTGATCTTGCCGGCCTCGCGGCAGCCTGCGGAAACGTCCTGGAGCAGAAGACAGGCGCAGTTTACCCGGTCATCGGAGAACTGGAAGCCTTCCTTGAAGAAAGAGGAGCTGCCCGCGCGATCATGACAGGAAGTGGTCCCACGGTCTTCGGTATTTTCGATGACGAAGCAGTAAGAGACGCCGCATTCCGGCAGCTGGAAGAGCAGTATCCGTCCTTCCAGAAATTCCGCGCATCTTTTGTATGATGAAAAGTCTAAATTCAGAAAGCGTATAGGGAATGTTCTGCACTTGTTTTTAATGAGAAATGTCCGGGGCAGGTGTCTTCCTGATTTGCTGTGAATGAGTGCTTAGAACTACTTCATTCACCGTGAGAGAAAGGAGGGATACAGAGCAGCATTCACGCTGCTCTGTAAAGCCGACTGTCTGAGCAGCTGTGCATCAGCACAGGTGCGAGTTGGGAGGCTGTGCCCGACTGTAAGGAACGTGAATGTTAGTAGTTCTGCACGAAGAAACCGCAAATCAGGAAGACACCTGCCCGGACTCTTTTCTTCATACAAAAATGCAGAAAAACAGAAGCGCACC
>JAFTFD010000353.1 GCA_017449745.1 Lachnospiraceae bacterium | reverse complement strand
CGAGTGCCTCACAGAGCAGCTGCAAAACACAGAAAAGGACTCCCTGACAGCAGTGATCTGCAAGGATCGGAGGAGCCACGACCGCATCGCCTCTATTCTGTACAGCGCAGGCGCGTCCATCCCCGTCGTGCACAAGAATGAAGCACTGCCGGAGGAAGGCGTGTTCCTGATCGAGCTGGCCCTCTCCAAGGGCCTGGAATTCGATCATGTCATACTCCCGGATGCGGACGCGGAAGAATATCCTGATGACCTCATCTCGAGGCACAGGCTTTACACGGCGATATCCAGGGCGACATCCACGCTGACAGTCCTGGCGGAAGGAGAGTTGACGCCGCTTCTGTAAAAACGGAATCAGGTTCCGCCGGTAAAGTTGTAACAGATCTGTTAAAGGTAATGAAAATGAACGAGAATGCCAACAATAAATCTGCCGCAGAACTCAATTCTGAACTGACTGCGAAAGTTGATTCGGAACATGATTCAAAACTCCACTTGAGAACAAAGACAGCAAAGCACATCCATGACGGGTCTGTGGAGGAACTCCGGGCGACGATCACGGCACTGGAGCGTGAAAATGAGGAATGTGAGGAAGACCTGCGGGAAGCTATTGCAGCCCTGGAAGCGGAAAAGGAAAAGCTGGAGATAAAACTGAGAGAGGCCATGGACGCAAATGCAGCCAAAGAGACCTTCCTCAGCAATATGTCTCATGACATCCGTACGCCCATGAACGCCATTATCGGCATGACTGCGCTTGCGCAGAAACACATTGATGAAAAGCCGCGTGTCATAGATGCTCTGCAGAAAATAGAGGTGGCCAGTTCCCACCTTCTCAGCCTGATCAATGACGTGCTGGATATGTCGAGGATTAACTCCGGAAAGCTTGCGATCGCAGATGAAGTATTCTCGCTGAGTGATCTGCTGCATGACCTGCTGATCATCGTAAAGCCGCAGGCGGAGAAAAAAGGGCATACTTTCCGCTTTTCTGTGGAAAATATCCATGCAGAAGTTTTGCACGGCGACGTCCTGAGGCTCAGGCAGATCTTTGTCAATATCATCAGCAACGCCGTTAAATATACGAACGACGGCGGCCTGATCGAAATAGTATTTTCCCAGGAAAAAAGCGCTGCTGATCATTTCCAGAATAAGAATGCAAATGATTATGACCTTGTTTTTACCTGCAAGGATAACGGAATCGGAATGAGTGACGATTTCCTGCAGCGTATTTTCCAGCCTTTTGAGAGAGTGAGCTCCAGCACGGTTTCCGGAGTCGAGGGCACCGGTCTTGGAATGAGCATCGTCAAGAAACTGGTCGATGCCATGCAGGGCACGATCGACGTAGACAGCGAAGTCGGCCGGGGAACGCTTGTTAAGATCAGGATCCCGCTGAAGACAGAGCAGGAGAATCTGCGGATCGACGCGCTGGAGAACAAGCGGCTGCTGGTGCTGGAAGCGGATCCTGAATTGCAGGCTTCCTACCGCGAATACCTGGGCGAAGCAGGGATCGCCTGCAAGATCGTGGAGAGTGCCTCTTCGGTACTGGAGGCGATCACAGATGCAGACATCAGCGGCCAGGCCATTGACGCCATGATCATAGGAAATGATCTGGGCGGCGACGAGAGTATCTATGATGTCGCTGGTTATGTCAGCAAGGCTTATCCCCAGATGCCTGTCATTCTCGTCAGCGCACAGAACTGGGAAGAGATCGAGTACCGCGCGGCGCGAAGCGGCATCAGCAGCTTTATCCCGCTGCCGTTCTTCAGAAAAAGCCTTCTGGGCGGACTGAACAAGGCGCTGCATGCGTCCCAGACGACAGATGCCCTTGTATCGACGCCGGATCTGACCGGCAGGCACATCCTGCTGGCCGAGGACAATTTCATCAATAAAGAGATCGCCTGCGAAGTACTGGGCTACACTAAAGCGCAGGTTGACACAGCCGAAAACGGGCAGATTGCCGTCGAGAAATTTGAGGCATCGCCTGCGGGATACTATGACCTGATCCTGATGGATATTCAGATGCCCGTCATGGACGGTTATGAAGCGACACGCAGGATCCGCGCTATTGACCGGGAGGATGCTAAGAAGATCCGTATTTTTGCTATGACCGCAAATACTTTTGCGGAGGACATCGCCAGAGCCAAGGAAGCCGGAATGGACGGCCACATCGGAAAGCCCATTGACATCAATCAGCTCATGCAGATGCTGCGCAGGATCTGACACATGGGGACAGGTCCCATGTGTCATTTTCGAGACAAAGGGGTCAGTCACTGCGTCCCATGAGACAAAGGGGTCTGTCACCGTGTCCCATTCACGAGACAAAGGGGTCTGTGAGACAAAGGGGTCTGTCACCGTGTCCCATTTACAGGTATAAGAAATTCTGGAATATCAGTCAAAATACGTTAAAAATACAGAAGAGATCGCAAAGCTGAGCGATTTTTACAGCGGGATCGGAGATGGGTACGATGCATGGCTAGCCGGCAGGCAGCAGGCAGCGCAGAAGATCCGCGCGCTTCGGCAGGAGAACGTGAAGCTGCT
>JAFTFD010000352.1 GCA_017449745.1 Lachnospiraceae bacterium | reverse complement strand
GGATCCGATGACCAGCTCTGTACCAGCACCGTTAGTATTGCCGCCATCGAATTCCACTCCATCGATCGTCCCGACATAGTCCAGGTTGATCCTGTCGCCGTCAGCGATCGTTTCTGCCGGATCGTCATGTGTGATCCTGTGCGCCTGCACGATCTGGTTCACTGTGCTTTCCAGCTCACTGTCCGAATACTCTGTGTTGGACTTCTCAATTTCGATCACAGAAGGATCAAAGTCAGAAATGTAATCCGATGTCTTGACGCCGTCAATGTGACCGTTATTTTTGAGCATAGCGCTGTAATCTTCCGACGCGGTTACCGTATCCGGGATATAGGTTGCTTTCCTGTAAGCGGAAACGCCAAAGATCACTGCAAGGATCAGAACGATCGCCGCCGCGACGCCGATGGCAGCCATTCTCTCCTTTTTCCTGGCAGCTCTCTGGTTTTGAGCCCATTTCTTCTGCTCTTCTCTCTTCTGTTTTGATTTGGATATCGTTTCGTTGTTTGCTCCGTTGTCCATTTTGGTTCCTGCCTTTCCGCCTATCCTGACCATACTGGCCGCTCTTGGTCTTACGGATTTCCGGACTATACTGTCTTCTCCGATCCGCCTGTATTATGGTCTCTCAAGTCTTTGTGATATTTGTCGTGTTATACACGAACGCTACTATTTTAGCACAATAAAGCGCGGAAAGAGCAATAATGTTTGCTGTCTTCGTCTTGATTTCCATGAAAATTTTGTGAACAGGTGATACATGTGGTACAAGGAACCTGTCCCCATGTATCACCTGTCACTTTGTCCCATTTCTATCACTTCAAAGGATCTTCGTTCCCCTGACTCTCATATCGATATACAGAAAGCCTTCATTTTCTGCCGCTTCTTCTCTTAAAACTTCAATAAAACTCTCATTATCGATCGGGGAATCTGCCGGCGGAATGACCGGTTCCTTATCCTGAAAAACACTGCCGGGATATGTCGCGCTGTATTCACTGACGCATACCCGGTACAGTGTGTCCGAATCTGATAAGTCAACGTCTGTTCCATCGTCTAAGGTGATGTTTAAGATCACAGGCTCATTTGGGGCATTTTCCGTGTACGTAAAGGTGAGTCCCGATACCTGGTCACCGTAATCGCTGTCTTTTAATCCATCGGCGATCAGCTTTGCCAGTTCCGATCCCGTAATATCATAGATCAGCAGTGAATTTCCAAACGGAGCCATGGAATAAATATCATACACAGTGATATCGCGGGTCTTATTATTTCCCTGGATCTTGAACTGTGCCCGTATTCCTCCTGAATTGTAAAATGCCGCGACCGTTCCGTATTTTTCAGTCGCCCTGAGTTCCAGGTCTGTGAACCAGTTGCCGATTATGGTTGACGGGCTGTCTCCTGTTTGCCTTTTTTTCACTGATGTGGCAACATATCCCAGCACTTCTCCCATTTCTTCATGAATGGCATCCCAGGCGGCATGTGAGATGTCCATGATCTCTGAGTCCAGAAGTTCGGTGTTTACCTCCATATCATATAACCGGAATCTGTTCTCAACGATACTCGTGTAGCCGATATCCTCTATACGGACATTTCCCTCTGCACCGATAACAAGTACCGCTGTCGCGTAGCCCTGCCCATAACAATATCCCTCAATGAAAGAGATGCCGTTATCCGCTCTGCCAATGTTACTCTTATGGGTATGACCGCCGACGACGAGATCTACTAATTCCGGATCCATTGCTTCTGCGACAGATACAGGGTCGCCGTGGACCAGGATGATCGTCGCATCCGGATCCTCTTCCTCGATTACTGTCCCGGCAAGAGCATTCAGTTTGCTAAGATCCTCCTCAATATAGTAAGGCTCGATTTTCTCCTGGAGGATGGTCGACGAATAGTCGGGGATATATCCTATTACCGCTGTTTTTATCCCTGCGCGCTCTATGATCAGATAATCCTGTGTAAAGGATACCCTCTCCATCGTATCTGCTTCATATAGGTTACAGGCAAGAACAGGTATATCAGGATCTCCAAAATACTCTCCAACCTCGTACGGCGGCAGGGTTCCCTCCCTGTCAGCAGCATATTCCTGAACATCCCAGTCAAATTCATGATTACCGAGTGCAACTGCATCGTAGCCTATCGTCTCAAGGGCAAGACGCATAGGGGCTCCGCCGGTCAGCGATGAAAACGGAGTTCCCTGATAAATATCACCGCCGTCCAGCAGGATCACATCGTCATATTCATCGGAGTTTCTTGCTTTATTTATCTCATTGGCAATATATGCAAGCCTGTATTGAAACCTTTCCGGATCGCCTGCGGAAGCATCAAAAAGATAACCGTGAAGATCTGTCGTTTCAAAAACAAGAAGACGCTTCTCATCTTGCTCTTCCTGTTCTTCTTCCTGTGTTACGACCTTTTCAGCTTCTTCCGCAGGAGCGCAATGACCCTCATCAGCTGAGCCAAAATAAGTCTCAATTACTTCAGTAAGAGACGTATATCGGTGATAGACATCATTATTGAAAAAACTGCTCAGAACAGCAGCCGCAGCTGTAAAAATGATTGTCAGGATCCTTATCATATAACACCTGGACGGTAGATAGGGGACGGTTCTCTGCCTCCTCTTTTTTGTCCTGTTAATGCATATTCACTGATGTTAAGAAAAAGCGTCAGGAGACAGAGAACCGTCCCCTGTCTACCTAAGTTTGGAGGCTGCATCTGCCAGAAGTAAGCAATGAATAGATCAGCCCTTCGGCACATCATCCTCTGTGACAACAGAGAGGCACTCCGCCGTTTCTCCGTCTAAACTGTTATCCAAGGCTGCCTTGGAAGTCTTATCCATATTCGGGAAGAGCAGCCTTACATCTGAGCCTGCATATGCTGAAATCAAACCGCCGGAGAGCTTCCTGAAGGTACAGCTGATCAGGTCAATGCTGCTGTTATCCGCAGTAATGATTCCCCAGCTGTTGACATTAGAAAACCTGCAGTATTTTGCGACAATATTTGATGTATATTCTGCTCTGATAACACCGTCGTAGCAGTCATGGAAGCTGCAGTGATCTAATCGAATATCATCACAGTACGCTGCAGAAAGCGCGATCACGCCGCTGCCATAAGCGTCAACGTTGTTCATCTCTACATTGTCGCACTGGATCAGGTCAAAAACATCGCCGCTGCAATCCCCCATCTCGGTGTGACCTATAACAATGTCATCGATCTCCAGGTTGTCACAGTCATAGAAAGTCAGGACCTGGGCATACCGGGGATCAACTACGATCTCCGCAGGATCATCAGGATCTGAGGACATGATCGTCAGGTTGTCGACGTTCCCGATAATAAGCTGTTTGCCGTCATAGACTTCATCCTGGAAGACGCCATATCCGAAGAACTTCTCATCTGACCAGTCCCAGTACTCAAGATCGGCTTCATTCGCTTCGATAAAATCAGTAATATTGTAGGTTCCCGGCATTACCAGAATGCATTTGTTATCCGCAATTTCGTCAAAGAGCTCGAACAGTCCCCCTACGACGACAATATCCTGTTTTACACTGCCTTCATTGCCATCATTACCTTCCGGCTCATTCCCGACGGGGATTTCTCCTGCAAGGACTTCCTTTCTGGTCGGTGCAGGATAAGTGCTCTCCTTGAAAAATAAGGAAACTCCGTCCTGCTCAAGAACCATCTCCCCATCATTGTTTAAGGTATACTTGATAGTCTCACCGTCCGCAGTAATCGCCCCATCACTCCAGGAAACATCCGAGACCTCATCCACGATAAAAATAAAGCCTGTACCGTCCTCGTCAAGGACCAGTCCGCCATACATGCCAAAAGAATTCAGGATCGAGATGTCATATTCCTCACCTTCTTCGATCATCCTGATCAATGAATAATACCCGGCATCGTTGTACGTTTTTTTAGCTGAAGATTTTGCTGTTGCAGCCTGTACGCTTACGGAACTGCACACGGAAACAGCCAGCAGGAAAGCCATCCCCCATGCTCCGATTCGTTTCATCATAGCTTTCATATGCATTACCTCCATAGAGAAAATAAGTGTTCAAAAGCAAACTCGCCTAAATATATTGTACAAAATAATAAAAAGTCTGAAAACGGGTTTATCGACCCATATTCTCAATCACTGCCTCCTGATTATAATGGCAGGCCTGACCATATACCTTCCTTCCATGTCGTCATAAACTCTCACTCCGTTTGCGTATGCGGAGTCTTCAGGCACCGTCAGCGTGACATCCAGTCCGCCCATCTCCTCTATACTCTCCAGTACAAGAGATGTCTTTTCGCTGTCTACTTCCACAAACATCAGTTCCCCGAAATCACCTGCGCTGGTGCTGCCGTATATGTCGTTCTGCAGGGTGAGCGCGCCGCGCATATCGCGGGGGGCATCATCCAGGATGAGCGTATCCAGGTAGATGCCGTTCGCGAACACATCTACGATGCCTGGCAGTTCATCGCCGACTGCAGTCTGTGAAGTACCGGCATGTCTGATGCCATCCACGCTGCGATATCCTTTTACGGAAGACAACTCCATGACGAGAGTGAATGTCTGCTTTGATTCGTCATTCTCTCCTCTTCCCTGCTCCTTAAGGTAGTTTTGCAGTTCAAGACAGCTTCCTGTGAAGTGAAGGGTGACAGTCCCGCTTCCTTCCACATATTTCTCGTCCAGATCCGCGCGCAGGACATATTCCTCCTCTCCCGTCTCGATAGTCGGATCCGGATGCTCATCCCGCAGCACGATGTATATGAAGTTCTTTGCAATCTTTACCCCGTCCTTTTCAAGCCACACAGTCAGAACTGCGACGCCCTCCGTATCCGGGAGTTTGAGGTCAATTGTCTTCGTATTCTTCGTGTAGCGGGGATATGAGAAACCGGTCTCACCGGCACAAAACAACTCTTCTGATTTCATATCTGCGGCCGAAGGCAGATTCTGGTACATATCGCCGGCACCGAACCGGGCTCCCCTCGTGTCTGTGCCTTCAAGTGACCAGTGCAGTATAACCTCACCGTAGTC
>JAFTFD010000351.1 GCA_017449745.1 Lachnospiraceae bacterium | reverse complement strand
CTCTCCCGCATGGAAGAAGACACCTATCACCCGAACCTTAAGGAACTGGACCTCAGCCGCCTGATCCGGGAAACGGCTGCCCCTTATGATGCTGTCGCTGCCGCATCTGGCCTCACCTTTACGGCTGATATTGAAGATGGCATCCGGCTGCTCGGGGATGAAAGAGCTCTCACTCAGCTGTGCACGCTTCAGTTGGACACCGCCATGAAGTATGCCTCCGAAAAAGGGCATGTAGACCTGAACCTGCGGCGCACAGATTCGCCGTCCAAAGGAAATAAAACCGGCCGCTCCATCGTTCTGGAGATCATAAATGACTGCGACCGCCTTCCCGAAGGAGACCTGAACCGCCTGTTCGAGCGCTTCTACAGATCGGATGCCTCCCGGAACAGCCAGACCGGCGGGCATGGGATCGGATTATCTGTTGTCGCCGCCATAGCCAGGGCACACGGCGGAACAGTCAGCGCTTCAGCCGTCGGAGACCACCGGATCAGTTTCCGCACGGACCTTCCCTGTGATCAGGACGCGTTGAACTCATAGCGCAGCTGCGATATAATGGCTGTTGACCGGCCAATTCATTTACCGGTATTTTGAGAATAGATTTATTAAGATGGAGGAATACTTTGAGTAAGGAAAAGCTTGCCATTCACGGCGGAGAACCTGTCCGCAGTGAGAAAATATATTATGGACGCCAGTGGATCAATGAGGATGATGTCAAAGCGGTCAGCGAGACGCTTTTGAGCGACTATCTCACAACCGGTCCCAAGGTCGCGGCTCTGGAAGATGTTCTGTGTGAGTACACGGGTGCAAAATTTGCTACCGTAGTCTCTAACGGGACGGCTGCCCTGCATCTTGCGGCAATCGCTGCCGGGATCGGGGAAGGCGACGAAGTGATCACGACAGGCCTGACTTTCATGGCCAGCGCGAACTGCGCTCTTTACTGCGGCGGAAAGCCGGTGTTTGCCGACATAGATCCCGAGACCTACAATATTGATCCCGCCGAGATCGAGAAAAAGATCACCAGCCGCACAAAGGCCGTCGTCGCCGTTGACTACGCCGGGTGCTCGATCGACCACGCCGCGATCAGGGAGATCTGCGACAGGCATCATCTCGTTTTCATCGAGGATGCCGCTCACGCGATCGGCACCAGAGATCACGGGCAGGGAGTCGGCAGCATTGCTGACATGACATGCTTCTCCTTCCATCCCGTCAAAACCGTCACCTCCGGCGAGGGCGGCGCTATCACCACCAATGACCCGGAGCTGCATCACAAGCTTCAGCTCCTGCGCTCTCACGGGATCGAGCACGATGAAGCCCTCATGTGGGAGGCGCCCCACGAGGGGATCTGGTACTACGAGCAGCAGATGCTCGGGTACAATTACCGCCTGACCGATTTCCAGGCTGCGCTCCTGATGAGCCAGATGAACAGGATCGATATGTTCATCGAGAGAAGGCACGCCATCACGGAGAAATACAATGCCGCCTTTGCAGACCTGCCGGAGATCATCCTGCAGAAAGAGCTGCCGGACACGCAGAACGTCCACCATCTCTATGAGATCCGCCTGAACGATGAGCTGCTCTCCTGCACCAGACGCGAATTCTTTGATGCCATGAGCGCCGAAAACGTCCAGTGCCAGATCCATTATGTTCCGGTCTACTGGATGCCCTATTACAAGAGCCTCGGCTATACAGAGGGCCTCTGCCCCAACTGCGAGAAGGTCTACAAAGGGATCCTCAGCATTCCGCTGTATCCCAGGCTGACAGACGCCGAGACCGATGACGTCATCAAGGCCGTCCGCAAGATCGTCGAGTGGTACAGGATCTGATGCGATCTGATGCGATCTGCCCGCCGGGCCAAACAGGTATCTGCCCTGCAGCAAATTGATTTGAAGTAAACAAAAATACGGGAGTGCAAGATCTGTTATGATCTCACACTCCCGTATTTATTTTCAGGTTTTCAGGTCCTTATCCGGATCATTTTTCCACGAAAGCCGGTGTCCAGTAGACCTGGTTGTAAATATCCGTGAAGCGATACGTAACTCTCAGGGCACCTTCCTCACCCTCGCCCATGACAACGTCATTGCGGATCAGCACGTCGCCCTCGACCGTGATCGGATCGCCGAGCATATAGCTGTCATCGAAGCTGCCGTCATAATTGTAGTAATCGCACAGGCACTGGATGACATCGCCGTCCTGCAGGACAGGAAGGACATTGCCTTCCTCGTCGAAACGTGTCTCGCTCTTTGCGATCGTATCCGTCTCGCCGTTTACATAAGCGCTGGTCACGCCGGCAACATATCCCTCTTCGTTCTCATCATCGAAAACGAGCAGCAGGTTCATGCGCTCTCCGTTCAGAAGCACCGGCACATATCCTGTGATCGTGTACTTGTCACCGTCGTCGATCATATCGAGATAGTAATAAGCACAGATCTGGCCGTTCAGGGACAGCCATGTACCGTCTGTATCGCCGATCAGCTTGCCGTCTTCCGTGAACTCATAGACGTTGTCACGTCCGAGATCGATGAATCCTTCTCCGTCGTCCTTGAACATGTTCAGGGTCAGATCGTGAATATAGTTCCACTGATCTGGATCAATGCTCAGCAGGTGCTGGCCGTCAACGATCTCCCACTGCAGCTGGCTGGCATCAAAGTGGTTGTAAGCAATGTAGTCCGAGACCTCTTTCGTGGACAGATCTCTGCCCGAGAGATATCCGGAATTGGAACCGGACAGGCCGGACACAGAGCCATAGCCGCCGGACAGGAAGGAACCGAGCAGCTGCTGGACCAGTTCGGAGCTGTCATAAGCGGATGAACCGTAGTCGGTTCCTGTGAAATCTCCGAACAGGGACTGGAGCGGGCTGTAGGATCCGCCTGCTGCTACCTGGCCGCTTGTCTCCAGGCTCGCGAACTCCTGCAGAAGCTTGCTGTACTCGGAATCGATGCCGATCGCGTTGTTGATCTTGACCGCATTGTCGACCTGGGAAACTCTTGCATACGGGAAGTAGACAGAGAGTCCGTAAGCATTGGTCATATTGCTGCTGGTGCGGTTATACTTGATTGCACTGGCAAGGGTCTTGGCGAGATTGATACTCTCCGTTGTACCGATCTTCTGCGCGAGGTCAATAAAGTCGACCTGGTCGATCCTGGAGGACTGCGCAAATTCCCTGGAGGTGTTGCGTGCGTCCGATACGACCTTATACTGGTTGTTCTTGATCAGCTGTGTCGTTCCCTTGGAGAAGGTATTGAGCGGGATCGGCAGCGTCATCTGAAGCTCTGCGAGGTCGACGACCGAGAGCGTTGCCTTCTGGCCGCGGCACTGCGAAGCACAGGTGGTGATGAAATCGTCGACGATATTTTTACCGATCTCGACCGTATCCATAGAGGTATTGCGGTTGAACTTGGTCAGCCAGTCGGTGTAGTACCAGCCGATACCGGGCTCAGACTCCTCGGAAGCGACCATGTAGTCGCCATAGCCTGTGAGCATCAGCGCATTCTCTGTCGTAGCCATCAGGCACGTATCAAATCCGATCATGTCGAACTTGACACCGCCGTCCTTAAGGGCCTTGTTGATCCCGGTGAGGTTCATGGAACCTGCGCGCTGGTTTTTCTCATCGTAGCCGTAGCCGCTGATGGTTCCGCCGCCATGGTCCCAGAAGATCAGCTCATTTCTGTCAGCCGGGAATTTGGCCGAGCAGTATTTGATAAAGGAGGAAAGCGTATCGGGGTTCGTCATGGCCCCGGTGCCAGCATTCTGCTCCAGTCTCTCAAGACCTCCGTCTTTGACGCGATAGATCTGGTTTACCTGGTTGGAAATGACCCTGTTGTTCCATTTGGAGGCGCCGCCGGTGTAGATGATCAGGTTGATGTTTGACAGATCAGCCTTTGCCATCTCCATGATATCCCTGGTCGCCATGCCGCTCCTGGACTCAAGGTCGGCGCCGCACATGAAGACCATGATCGTGACGGTATCCTGGCCGTTTCCTTTGATCGTTGTATATCTCTTGCGGGCGCTGGTATTTACTGCTGTGTTCAGGGTGCCGGTATTGTTGCCGACAGCGTAAACAGGCGCATTCGTGACCGTGGACGCACTCTGGGAGACACCGGACTGTGCCACCTGGGAAGGAGTAGTCTGGCCTGTCAGGGAAGATGCTGAACCTGAGGAAGTACTGCCTGTTCCCGAAGAAGCCTGTGAGGAGCCGGAAGAAACACCCGCAGAACCGAACAGAGCCTCATATAATCCGTAGGGATCCGTGCTGTAGCCGCCCTCACTATTGGAGGCATAGCTGCCCCAGTCGGAGCTGTATGTGTTGCCAAAGCTGCCAAACGGGCTGCCGGAAGAGGAACCGCCGCCGAAAAGGCTCGAAAGACCTGATCCTGACTGGCTATAGCCCCCCGCGCTCTGGCTGGAACTGTTCTGTCCCAGGAGGGAGCTTCCCTGTCCTGCGCCGGAACTGCTCTGGGAAGAAGAACCTGAATTTCCCTGTCCCAAAAGCGTGCCCACTCCGCCCTGGGAAGAAGTACTGCTCTGGGTAGAGGGTACCTCCGTCACTGTTTCATAACCGGTGCCGGATGAGGAGCTGCCTGATCCGCCGCCGAGCAGGGAAGAAACTCCGCCGCCTCCGCCGAGCAGAACGACCGCCGCAATGATCAGCAGCAGCGGGTTGATACCGCCTCCGCTTCTCTTACCGCCGCCTCCTCCGCCGATCGGACTGCTGCCGTGTACGGAAGATCCGCTTCCTACCTTTCCTAAGCCGAGTCCGTCGCCGACTTTATTGGCATTACCGCCGCCGGTACCGTATGTTTTTTTCCGTCCTCTGGGTGCATTCGCCATTGCTGTTCCCTTCTTTCTGGAAATTTTGAAACTGTAAACACTGTTAAAACACTGAAAAGTGATGGACAACGGAATATCTCTGACTCGCGATCATTCACGCTTTGTTTCCGATTTTCAGCACTACAAAATATTATACAGAATTACGGTTCTTTTTGTAAACGTATTAGAAGCTATTCCGGAACAATGCTGTGTAGCTATTCCGGAGAAATGCCTTCCCGGTCCTGAAATCAGTTCGTCGTAAATATGTATTCCGCTTCCCCGTAAAAGCCATTATTTTCTGCACTTTCCGGCAGCCAGACCGCACGGAAGGAATAGATCTGCCCCTTATCCAGTTCCACATAATAAGGGGGTGTAAATACGTTTGGATTCTCTTCCTCAGGTGCTGATATCTGGTCTTCTGAAACTTCATCAGTTTCGTCCTCCGGAACGATTTTACCGACGTCATTGAAGCTGTAGACCGCGACCGTTATTTCATCCGGCTGGATATTGCATCCCAGCGTGTAGGGAACCTTTACGCCCCTCACGCGCAGCGGTTTCATCTGCAGAACTTCTTCGTCCAGCGG
>JAFTFD010000350.1 GCA_017449745.1 Lachnospiraceae bacterium | reverse complement strand
GTGGAACTTAAGGGCAGCTTTGCCGTTCTGTGTCTTCTGGGAATCTGTATCGGAAAGAGCACTCTTTGTCCAGAAGCCCTTATCACCAAA
This sequence comes from Lachnospiraceae bacterium, assembly GCA_017449745.1. Lineage (GTDB taxonomy): Bacteria > Bacillota > Clostridia > Lachnospirales > Lachnospiraceae > CAG-791. Next base: position 16,030 of record JAFTFD010000350.1, on the reverse strand, counting down.
GCGCTTGCACATGTCATAGAAATCAGCGATGGTCGGATCATCATAGATCGCGAAGACCTTCGGATTCTCTTCGGAAGGATCATACAGGAGATATCTGTTTCCTGTATCAACTTCATAATTACCCTGCATTCTCTCCCAAACGAGGGACAGCTCAGGACCTGAAGAATACTCGTCGATGGGCTCCATCTCAGGATAGTTGGCCTTGACATAATCGCAATATGCCTCGACCTCTTCCCATGTGTCGATGGGATCTGTCATGCCAGCCTCTGCTGCGATGTCTCCGCGATACATGGAACCATAGGAAATGTATGTAGGAAGCAGTGTCGGAACAGCATAGATGTTGCCGTCGATGGTAGCCTGTGCCAGTGCGGTCTCACTCTGCATAGCATAGTTGTCCGGAGCATAGGTGGGCAGCAGATCGTTCAGGGGCTTGAAGGCGCCGCGTCTTGCCAGATTCGCAAAGTTAAGCCAGCCAGCGCAGTATGCCATATCAAACTTCTCACCGGAAGAATACAGCATAGGATATTTCTGTGCGTATTCTGCCCAGCCGATCCAGTTGATCTTCAGCGTGCAGTTAAGCTTCTCTTTGAAAAGCTTGTTCATGTTCTCGTCAACAATGTCCTGTCCTGCAGGCCTGTCGGAAATAACATACATCACGAGTTCCACTTCCTTGGATGTATCCAGTGTTCCGTCAGAAGCCTCTGCGGCTCCCTCAGAGGAAGCTGCCGGTGCGCTGCTGGAAGATGAGCTGCCGGAGCTGCCGCATCCTGCCAGAAGGCCGAGGGACATTGTTGCTGCCAGCAATGTTGCCAGAATTCTCTTTTTCATTCGATCCTCCTTTTTGATCACAATGAATAATGGTGTTTTATATCCGCAGGCAGAGGCCATCCTGTCCCTGCCTGAAATATACGAAGAATGTGGATCAGCCCTTGACAGAACCGATCGTGATACCTGCGATAAAGTATTTCTGTACGAAAGGATACAGAATAACGATAGGGCCAGTCGCAACAACCGCCATCGCCAGCTTCAAGGAGTTGGAAGGCAGGTTCTGCACCTGAATACCCGCCTGCGCGGCAATTCTGGAGAGCGCCTGTGTCTGCTGCTGGATACTGTAGAGCATATACTGCAGAGGATACTTGGTCTCTGTGCTCAGGTACAGCATTGCGTTGTACCAGTCGTTCCAGTAGCCGAGAGCCAGGAACAGGCCGATCGTGGCAAACCCGGACTTAAGGAGCGGCAGAATGATCTGGAAGAAGATCCTCCACTCGCCTGCGCCGTCGAGCTTGGCGGACTCGATCAATGCGAAAGGAATGTTATTCACGAACGTCCTCATGATCAGCAGATAGAAGACGTTGAACATACCGGGCAGGATGACCGCCCAGAGACTGTCCTTCAGGTGCAGATACTGAATGTAGAAAATATAGGTACTGACCATTCCGCCGTTAAACAGCGTTGTGAAATAGAAGAAGAACGACAGTACGTTTCTGTATTTGAAATCCTTGCGGCTGATAACATACGCGGTCAGCGTTGTCAGGAACAGGCCCAGAGCCGTACCTACGATCGTCACGAAGAAGGAAACGCCGTATGCGCGGAGGATCCTCTCGGGAGTCTTAAAGATGATTTTGTACGCTTCCAGAGACAGCTCTCCCGGAAGAAGGGAGAATCCGTTAAAGCGGATCCACTGCTCAGAGGTAAAGGAACCTGAGATCAGCAGCAGGAAAGGGATCAGGCAGATGATCGCCATCAGGAGAACAACTGCATAGCTGATGCCGTAGAAAACCTTGGAGGATGTACTCAGTTTAATTTTCTTCGGAGCTTCGATAAAATCTTCTTTTGCCATGATTCTCTCCCCCTTTCCTTAGAATAATGCGTAGTCTTCGTCGATCTTCTTGACGATCGCATTGACTACCATAATGATGATAAAGCAGAGTACCGACTGATAGAACGTTGCTGCTGCCGTCATTCCAATATCGGGATTGACGAGCAGGGAACGGAAGACGTAGGTATCGATAACGTCTGTCGCGTTGAAGAGCTGTCCGTTGTTTCCTACGATCTGATAGAACATCTCGAAATCACCGCGGAGGATTCGCCCGATCTGCAGCAGGATCATGGTCACCATTGTGGGACGGATCGAAGGCATTGTGATGTATCGGATCCTCTGGAAGATCGTCGCGCCGTCAATAGCAGCTGCCTCGTTGATCTCTCCGTCAACACCGGTGATCGCGGCGATATAGATGACGGAGTTGTATCCTGTCCACTTCCATGCGTTGAAAGCGCAGATGATAAACGGCCAGGCTGCCGGCATTCCATAGAAGTTGATCGGTTCGCCGCCTGCAGCCTTGACAAAGTTGTTGATCAGGCCTGTTTCATAGTTGAAAATACTGAAGACGAAGACGCCGACTACGACCCAGGAGATAAAGTACGGCAGCAGGATGACCGTCTGCGTGACCTTTTTAAAATACTTTCTGTGGATCTCGGTGATGAAGATTGCGATGACAACTGCAAGGATCTGGGATGTGATCAGATTCAGCAGATTGTAGAGAACCGTATTTCTGGTGATGAGCCAGCCGGTTCCGGACTGGAACAGATAGCGGAAGTTTCCAAGCCCGTTCCACGGGCTTCCGAAAACACCCAAATCGTATCTGTAGTTCTTAAATGCGAGAACAAGACCTGCCATCGGCAGATAGGACATGACCAGCACCAGGATAAACGCAGGTGCTGCCATTGCAAAGAGTGCCTTGTTGCGTTTAAATTCTTCGACAAAGCCGTCTTTTTTCATATTTTCCCCCTTTTCTGATTCTGTCTGCCGCAAAGCGGTGCGGTGACCGGCACATAGCACAAAACAAACCCTGTGCATTATTAGTTTATTCATTTTCCTGCCGGTTATCGACCTACATTTCTATGATATGGGGGATTTTTTTATGCTTTTTGACGAAACTTCGGCATGCAGGAGAGACAAATTGTCCACTAAAAAAACTGCCGCATCACTGCAGCAGTTTTTCCAGTTCTTCGATTTTTAGCGCTTTGATCCTGATCCGGACCCGTGTGCCCTTTCTCTTTGAAGGACATTTTCTGTCCGTTTCCATTCTTAAGTTTTCTGCAGATTCCTGTGCATTCCCGTCCCCGAACAGGTAGTGGATCCCGTACTCCTCCCCGTAACAGAGCTTGATACGGAAGTTGATATTGGAGATCCCGTACCCATGACCGCTCTCTCCTACACGCCGGCTCTCGATCTCCTGTGCCAGCGCAGGATCGATCCCATGGCCGTCGTCCTCCACATAAAACAGAATGTCTTCCCCTTCTTTTTCAGCCCTGATCAGGATATTGCATTCTTTCAGGTCAGAATACTCCGCGATCCCATGCACGATACAGTTTTCCACAAAAGGCTGCAGTGTGATATTCAGGCAGGCATAGTCCAGCAGATCCTCCGGCACCTGCGTGACCAGATGCACGGCTCCGTCATAATGGGCGTTTTCTATCGCAACGTAGGACTCCACATGTTTTAATTCATCCCGGATCGTAATAGCGCTTCTGCCGTGATTCAGGGAAAGCCGGTAAAACTGCCCAAGACTCCTTGCGATCTGTGCAACATCGTCTGCCCCGTGATCCAAAGCACCCCAGTTGATCAGGTCCAGGGTATTGTAGAGAAAATGAGGATTGATCTGCGCCTGCAGCGCCCGCATCTCTGCGTTGGAAATACTGCGGCCCAGCCTGTACTGCTCTTTCATCAGAGAGTCGACTTCGTCCAGCATGAAGTCAAAATTCCTGTACAGCTCATCCATCTCATCAGAGGATCCGGTCTCGGGAAGAGCAAGCCTTGCGCCGCCTGTGCCCCCGGAAAGGCCCAGCATCTTGCCGTTTAGTGTTCCGATCCTTCCGGAATAATATCTGGCGATCCTGGAAGAGATCAGGCTGACTGCGGCTATAATACCTCCAATCATAGCGATCAGCCATATGATCAGGAACAGCTGCTGTGCCCTGTATTCGCTGACAGGAATCAGTGCTATGAGCCGCCAGCTGCGCCATCCTGATATTCGTTCCAGATAAAAATAGTTTCTGGCTCCGATCTCTGTCGCATCCCAGTCGCTGAGTTTATAAGGGGTCCTGAAATCATACAGCTCCAGCAGTTCTTTTGCCGGAGCTCCTGAGTAAGCCATTCTCCTGCCTCGGTCGTCTTCCAGGTACAGGATGCTCCCCTCCGTGAGTTTTGCGTTTCCCAGGATCCTTTCGATCGACTCCAGATTCATTTCCGTCTTAATAATAAAAGACCTTTCTTCCCCGTCCTCTGCCGTGATTTTCAGAGGTGTCAGCTGCGCGAGATGATCCCCCGTAGAATCCGGCTCGCTGGACCTTCGGTCCTGCAGGATCGTGTAAACGCTGCTCCCGTACTCCAGGTCCTCCATGATCTCGTCATAATCAGGGTGTGCTTCGAGCCTGGAGATCGGATACAGGTAAAAATTATTGTTGGCGTAGCGCAGGTCGTCATCTATATACATTCCCACACGGTACTCGTTATTTGCCAGTTCGATCGACTGAAAAACACTGTCCAGCTGGTGAAATTCCCAGAAGACATCAACTGCGTCTTCTTTTTTCCCGTATTCTTTTTCTCCCAGGATATCCCTCAGATCTTTTTCGGTGCTGATCAGCTGCGTGAGATAGTTCAGGCTCTGAAAATGGCGCGTCAGCTGCTCATCTGTCTGCGCCATAAACTGTTCCATATCAAACCGCAGCCGCTCGGTATATCTTTGCAGCATGACAAAATATCCCACGGTAAGAATGACCGTAGAGATCAGCAATACCGGAATGGAATAGCCCAGAAACATCTTTCTGCGCATCGAGAGCCGGTTAAAATGCCGCCGGACTCTGCGATTATTCAGTTGTGACAACAGCTTATCCCGCATTGACATTTTCTGCCGCTTTTCTCCTTAGTTCTTAAGGCCGGATGTATTTACAGCTGCTCCCTGTATTCCGAGGGCGTCAGTCCTATCGTTTTCTTGAACTGTCTTGCAAAATACTTGGCATCACTGTAACCCACAGCATCTGCCACCTGATATAGTTTTTTCTGGGGATCCCCGAGCAGCTCGCAAGCCTTCTTCATCCTCTGATCCGTTATATACTGAACGAGTGTGATCCCCATGACTTTTTTAAATAACCCTGACAGATAAGACGGCGTCAGGTAGACGGCCTCCGCCAGGACGGCCGCGGTGAGATCCTCCTCCTGTATATGGTTCCGGACATATTCGCAGACGGTACGGACTGCATAGTTGCTCTTTAGTTCGCTGCTCTCTCCGAGGATCCGCTTTGCATGGTCCTTGACGTAATCCCTCATGGCAACGATCGTGACTGCCTCGTCCAGAAATGCAGTGTCTTCTGTTTCTTCCTGGCGTGTCCCTGCCTGTGTCCTGGCCGCATGCCGTATCTCCCTGTCGATCGCATAAAAACTGTTGCGTACGGCAAAGCTCATCTGGGCTCTTTCGGAGATCAGCCGACTGCTCCATGCATCGATCAGATTCTCGGCAGCTTTTCGCCCGTTTTTATCTGACAGCGCTTTATACAGATCACGGAGCTGTTCTTCCGGGATCGTTCCGGAAAACTCCGTGGACCCGGAGCTCAGGGCTGTCCACTGGTTCCATCCCATCCAGGAAAGCGCCGCCTGTTCCCTCTTGACGTCTTCATAGGCCGCCGGGATCTGCTCCATTGCGCTGATCTCATTGGAAACAGTCAGGAACCAGCGGCTGTTCTCCGTTCCCAGGGACAGGAATGTCATACATACGCTCTCCTGCATGGATCTGTCCCACTCCCTTGTCGCGCTGAAAAGGATCGTTCCTGTATTCTCCGTGCTGTTATCGGTCAGGGCATAAAACTGGTCTTCCGTATTTTCCGCCGAGAGCTCACCGATCACGCTCTCCGCCAGCTGATTCAGGTCCGGCAGCCTTTCTTTTCCGGATATCCGCAGCAGCAGATGGTGCTCTTTTCCCTCCACTTTCTGCAGCAGGTTGTCATATACATCGGCCGCAGCCTGTCTGTCATCCTTCTGGGCATGGATCAAAATGTGAAGAGCGCTCCTGTGTGCCCGGTCGATCCTGCGGATATTCCGCACCGCTTTTCTGATCGCCTCGCTCAGTTCCTGCAGATCGATCGGTTTTTCAATATATCCGACAGCTCCCAGCTCAATGGCAGCCGTCAGATATTCCTTATCCGAATATCCGCTGATAAAGATGATCTGGCTGTCCGGCACCCGGCTGCGGTATGCGCGGCACAGTTCTGTTCCGTACATACCGGGCATGCGGATGTCCGAAACGATAATGTCCGGCAGATACTCTTCACCGATCTCCAGCGCTATTTCGGCATTTTCAGCCTGCAGGACCTCGTCAACGCCAAGCTCCTCCCAGTGAACATGCCTGTAAATACCTTTTCTTATAGGAGCTTCATCCTCTACCAGTAAGACCCTGATCATTTCCCTGTCTTTCCCCTTCAGCTCAAGTCTTAATTCTCATACACAGTATGCTGTGCAGGAGAATGCCTTGGTAAATCCGCTTAATTATTTTATCAGCAAGCCGCTCAGTGTCTTTGCCGGCAGAACGACGTCCCTGATGATCTGTCCGCAGAACCGGATGTTGACCCGGATCTCTTCCGCCGTCTGGTTCAGCAGCAGGACCCCGATCGATCCGTCTGTGTTCCTCACAGCTGCCGCTTCCGCATCCTTTCCGTATATACTCTTTCCGAGAACGACTGCCCCTGCTCTGACAGTCTTTGCGATCAGATTCAGGTACTCATACGCGATTGTCTTGGAAAACGTCCCATCTTCTTCATAGACGACCGGAGACCCGAATCCGCCCGGCACATGACGAGGCCCGCCCTTGCGGTCTACGATCAGATTCCAGTCGATCCATCTCTGCATTCCGTGATTCAGGTCCCCGATGATATCGTGAGCGTAGTCCACTGCATCCTGAAAATCTACGGCTTTCGGATCGCGGCTTGCATACATCTGCCGGTGGCTCTCGTCCATCTTTGCCATCATTTCTTCCGTGATCTCAAAGGCAAAGGCTTTTCCGGGCATATGCAGAGGGCAGCTCTCCGAGTGCATCAGGACTTTGTCCGGATATCTGCCATGGAGAAGGGAAAGCGCGTCAAAATGATCTCCTGAATACCAGTGGTACGCGAACCCGCTGATCTTGGCCGCCGCTTCCGGATCGCTCATGAAGGCATCGATGTGCTCGATCGCCCTCTCCTTGTTGTGATCCCAGATGAAAATCTGCACTTTGTCGGTCAGTCCTGCTGCCTTCATCTGCGGATACAGGTGGTTCGTGAGGAACTCCTTTTCCTGCTCCCCTGTCCACAGGCAGCTGTCCCAGTTCGTCGCCGCGGCAGCCTCGTTCTGGATCGAGAGCATCGTCACGTTGATTCCCTCTGCCAGATAGGCCTTAATAAACTTTACGAGGTATTTTGCCCAGGAGCCGTAATACTCAGGTTTCAGCCTCCCGCCAAAGCAGCGTCCTGGCTTTGTCAGGTCCACCTTCATTCCCATGCCGCCATAGACCGCCGCATCGTTCTGCGTGATCTCCGGCGGCGTCTTCCACTGATAGGGCGGCGACCAGGGGCTTAAGAGCACGCTGATCGGATGTCCCGCGAGTTCCATAGCTTCCTTCATGACCGGAATATTCCACTGAAGATCCCTCTTGATGCTGAATGTCTCCAGCTCAGGATCCGCGATGGGATCCTCTACTGCCTGGTACTCCTCCAGGGAATAGTCGCAGGAATCGATGTGCATGCGGACGAACCTGGCGTCCATCCCCTCCGGACCGAACCAGGTCTTCAGCGCAGCCGTCCTAAACTCCGGCGTCATCCGGCTGAGCAGGTAGCAGCTGGTCTCTGTCATGGCGCAGCCAAACCCCTCCATCGTCTGGAAGGTATAATCCGGGTAGATCCCGATCACATGGGATTCCACCACTTCCTTGATGTTTTCCTCTGAAATGACTTCGTATTCTGCTGCCGAAAAAGAAGCAGTGCCTGTGCTCTGATCATAAAAGACTGTGTTCTGTTGGGCTCTCATTGGCTTTCTCCTTCTGTAAAAAAGTCACGTCTTAAATTCATGCCGGTGCCTCTTGCGCCTTAAGTGTCCTGACCGGCCTGATGTCATTATAAAAAAACAAAAATGCCGGTTCAACTAAGGATTCCGCGATATGGTGGATTATTTTTTGTTTCCGGACATGTCCGGATAAATAAGAAATACCCCATTCAGAAGCCTTGATCCAATAAGGCACCTTTCCGAATGGGGTACATAATGATGAACCTGTAATTTATGATCCTGTAATGTATAAACCTGTAATGTATGATCCTGTATTTATGATATTGCAGTCAGAGGATCATTTGTGCTGTTTTCCGAGCCACTCGATCAGCGTGACCTTCTCGCCGTTAAAATAGACCGGCTGGTCGTCGTAATCGAAATCGCAGTCGTCGTTCAGCATCGGGATCCAGGCAAAGTGGCCCATATACTCCCAGGGCTCGCCCTTTTCGTTTTTAAAGCCTGCATGAATATCCGTGATCTTATCCCAGTAGGAGAAGTGCACGTTCTGCGCGCCGGCCGCCATGAGGCGCTCATAGGTGGGAACGGCATATTTTGCAGGAGGGACGATCGGGTCGTTCTTGGCGTGCGTGAACCAGATCGGCAGGTCTTTCATCTTTGCGATGTGCGCATCCGTGATCCTCTCGTCCAGCATAGCCTCGCAGATAGGGAACGCCGCCGCAAAGAAATCCGGATAATCCATGATCATCCTCATTGTCATAAATCCGCCGTTTGAATCGCCGCCCACATAAATGCGGTCCATATCAATGACGTCTTCAAATCTTGCGATAAAGCAGTCGATCGCCGCCTTTAAGGCCGCGACATATTTGGAATTGCCGGAACTGCCGTACTGGCCGCTGCCGTCATCCAGCCACATAGTGGGGCACTGGGGTGCAAAGATAAAGGCGCCGCCGAGTTTTTCCTGTGCCCAGTCTTCCGTGAGCTCCGGTACCTTGTTGCCGCCGTAGGCGATCGCTGTGTCCTGTCCGCCTTCGCCTGCTCCGTGCAGCCAGACGATCAGGGCCTTTTTTCCGCCATTGAGATCCGGCACATAGTAGCCATATCTTAAAGGAAGCTCGGCATAGTCAGAGATGCCGTGGCGGAAGCGGTCTCTCTGAGGGCAGAGAACGCCTGCGCAGTAGTCAAAGACAAGTCCTGTCAGACGCTTGTCGCCTTCTCCGACCGGAGCCGTCAGCGTAACGGTATAGTCGCAGACCGTAAAGATCTCATGGCCGTTGATGTTGGTGAAATCCGCTGCCAGCGCTGAGGAGCACTTGTAGAGAGGCCCGTAAGCCAGCTCCAGAGTGACAAACCTGCTGCTCTCATCTGCGCGGCAGCCGTTTTTATCGCTGGGATAAACATCTGTGATGACACGATATCCCTGGCTCGGTTCCATCTTGTCCCTCTCAATGAAGGACTTGGGCAGCTGGATGACATCCCCGGAGGGTCCCAGCACCTGCACGAATACGCTGAACTGATCCGCCGAGAGCTCCGAAGCTTCCACCGCGCGCGGCATGCCGAGGATCAGTTTTGTTACATACGGTCCGAAATCTGTTATCTGAATGAACTGATAATAAATATTTCCCATACTCCCTCCTTTTTGGTGATCCTTTCTGCCGGCTGGTACCGCTTCGCAGCGGGTCCGGCACACAACACAGTTTTATTTACATCAGCAGGTTTCCGCAGCAGCAGGTCTCGCCGGAATGTCTGCGCTGTTGTACAGATTTACCAGATACCACTTGGTCATCGCCATTTCCGCTCTGGAAGGAACTCCCGCGCGGATCGCTTCGCACGTGATCACCAGCTTGTCGCCGCAGGCCTCTGCCTTTGCTCCGGCAAGATCCACTTCCGCACCGTTCTGGAAGATCCTGAGTCCGCCTGCTGTCTGTGCACCGACTTCCTGGCCGTAAGGAACGGTCTTCGTCAGGTGCAGCCCGTCTCCCGCATTCTCAAAGGCCAGCACTGCCTTGCCGTCCTCTACGGCAAGGGCTTTCAGCGTCGGTGCCTCGCACAGGACGTCCTTATCCCCGTAGACATAGTTTTCAGCCAGGAGCGCAAGCCTGTGTCCGACAGGCTGTTTTTTCTTGGGATGGATATCCCACTGCATACCGACGTCCGTGGTCACTGCCATCGCTGTCCCCGGGACCGTATCCGCTGTCATCTGCTGGGCTGCCCTGGTGATCGGATAATAAATTCCGTCTGTCATAAACCAGTGGTCAAGCGGAGCCAGCTGCACGAACAGGAACGGAAGGGTATCATCCTTCCATAGGCCTCTCCAGTGCCGGATCAGAGCCGGGAATGCCTTCTCATATCCGTGCGCGTCTTCCGGCCTGTCGGCATCAGAACACCCCTGATACCACAGGAATCCCTTGATCCCGTAAGGAACGCAGGGCAGCAGCATGGATTCGTAGACACCGGCCGGGCGCCACTCGTGTTTGGGCCCCATCGGCAGCTGCAGATCTTCCATGTTGACCTGTGTCGGATCGATTCCGGCGGCCGCCATCATCTCGCCGAGCTTCTGCTGCAGCTCATCCGGTTCGCAGCCGAACATCATAAAATCACTGAACGGATCTCCGATGATATCGGTATGGAAAGAGCCCGGATTGTTCATAAATTTCCGGTCATACTCTTCCAGATCCAGTGCCGCCAGCTGCTGGTGATACTCATCGATCCTGTGCGCGTCCCCGTTCTGTGCGGACACCTCTTCCGGCATCCAGGCCATGACAGGCGTACCGCCCCAGTTGCAGGCGAGGATCCCGACCGGGATCTGGTATTTTGCCTGCAGGTCCTTTACACAATAGTAAGCAACGGCGGAGAATCTCTCCAGGTTTTCCGCGTTGCAGTCTCTCCAGAAACCATAGTTTTTGCCGTAGTCCGCCATGTCGATCTGTCCGACGAAGGAGACCTCCGGATAATCAAAGAAACGGATCGCGGGATTCTCGCAGACTTCCTTTTCAGCCGCCACGTCCGCATCATATCTCATGTGGAATTCCATATTGGACTGGCCGCCCGCAAACCATACGTCGCCTACCATCAGATCCTTCAGGACGAGAGTATCTTCTCCCGCTGTAATGGTCATCTCCTCTTTCCAGGACATGTTCAGCGGTCCGATCAGTGCGCACCATTTTCCGTCCGCATCCGCTTTTGTTTCCGCGCTCTGTCCCTGCACAGTCACCTTCACCGCCGCTCCGGGGTCTGCCTGGCCCCAGACAGCGATCTTTTTGTCCCTCTGCAGAACTGCACGATCCTTGAACATCAACGCTGTTTTTAACATCTTGTTACCCCTTTCTGTTTCACATGCTGTCAGTTTGATCTATGGTTGAGTCAGGGGGACGCGTCCCTGTGACTCACTTCCTGTGACTCACTGCTGTTAATCATCAACATATTCCACGTGCCCGTCGGAATATGTGATCTCCCAGTATCCGGTATCCCTGCCGCAGTCCTCTATATAGACGCGGCTGACTTCCTCTGCTTCCTCAGCTGCAGCTTCCTTCTGTTCCTCAGGCTCTTCCGCGCTTTCCGGTACACTCCTCAGCGCAGTTTCCTGCCCTGCTGTTACTTGTTCCAATTCCGTTTCAGCGGCATACAGGAGCTCCGCCGTTTCCTCTGTCACATCGACATATTCGGCATAGCGCTGCGCTTTTTCCGCCTCTCTCTCCGCCAGGATCTTCTCGTATTCAGGAGAGATGATCTCCGTACCAAGGATCCACTGCTCCGCATTTTGAACGAGGGCCCTCGTTTTCAGAACCTGTGTATCGATCTCCGCTGCCGGGACATAGAGCGTAAAGGCAAAATCGCTGTCTCGCGTATTGGTGCAGAAAGCTTCGTAGCACCTGGTATTCGAGAGGTCCGTGAGCTCAAGATAGATTCTTGCATCCACCACCGCTATATCCGGATCGATCTTACCGGTGAACACGTAGTATTCTCCTTCTACCGACTGCTCAGCCTCTGCACAGGGCGTCTCCGGTTTCATGATCCCTTCCGTCTCCGGATCGCGCAGGATCCCCGGCATGAGAGGCGCCACAGACGAAAGTGTCGGCAGGTGGCGTTCCACCCTCTCTACGATGACGACATCGGCTGCTCCGTCAGCAGCATCTGTCATACGATAGGGAACGGTTTTGCTGAAGGATGCACTATAAAACACCTGCGCCATATAAGGCAGAAGGGAGTTTCCGAAGGAATCCCGGAACATCAGAAGGGACCCCTCAGCAGACGGGTTGATCGTTACGATCTCATTTTCCTCTACAGACTCCGTCTCTGTCACATAGGCATAGACGGGATAGTCCAGATAGTGCAGCTGTTCCTCCGGATATGCGCCGGAAGGATACAGCATCGCGCCGAGATCCCCGTAATAATCCTGTGACGCCCAAGGCTCTGTTTCCTCGTAAGTCTCATGCGGATGCTCCGCGGCATCGAGCAGCGCATTGTACGCCAGCACGGCGCCTTTCTCTGTCCAATGGGAGTCTCTCGCGTAGTAAAGAACTTCAGGAGTCTCTCTGAAGAGGGCATCCAGATCCACATAATTGACACCTTCCGCATTCAGGAAAGGAATCAGCCTATCAAAATCACTCTCTTTGGCATAGCGTATCTTATACCGCTCCGGCATGTGTTCCGGATAGAGCGTGTTTTTATTAGGTGCGATGGTAAAAACAAACTCCGCGCCCTGCTGCCGGGCATATTCCTGCATCAGGCGGATGTTGTGTGCCTCGTTAAAGAGGATCCTGTCCGAGACATTGTTTTTGTGCTGAAAGTCATCAAGCGTCGCTTCATAATAGAGCCATCCGTCCGTGCCGGTGATCACGCTCTCCTGGGAGGATATCCCGAAAGCCTCTTTTTTCAGCACAGAGTCAGCTGTGACCATCTCCGGCCGAAATGCGAAGTGATCCTCATAATAACTGCCCAGCTGCTGCAGGTATTCCCTGTTAAAGCTCCCGTCCGTAAGATACAAAGCGGGCATCTCCGCCAGCACCGTATTGCCGATCGGCTGTGTAGTAGGCCGCACCAGCATACCCAGCCCCGGCAGCAGCAGCGCACAGAACATCGGCAGGAGATAGAGCCAGAATCGCCGGCTCTTTTTGATTATCTTATTGGTTTCTGTCATTGGCTCACTCGCTCTTCTGCGGCGCGCGGCTGACACATTCCTTCAGCCGGTATTGTCCGTAGCTTGGATTATCGGAAGTCTCCTGCCTCGCATACAGGTCATTGAAATGCCACCACTCCGAAGCAAGCGGGGACATTCCGCTGTTGGTGCAGTATTCCTGGAGGCGGATCGCCGATTCTGTCATGGTCGGGGCAAGGGCTGCGCTTCTCCAGGCGACATCGTCCTTGCTGGATACCGGTGTCAGGAAGGTCGCGGCCGCATAGCTGAGCTCATGCATGGCCGTCGGCATCTCATATTCACTGTAACCTGTGACGACATTGTAGGTATAACTCCCGCACTGCCTGGTCTCTGTCTCCGTAACTCTGACCAGGGATGTGTCGATCGCGCATCCGCGCTGATGATTGGAGAGCGTCATGGCAATGAACCAGCTCTGGCTCCACGGCGGAGTATTGAGCCCTTCATTTACCTCGGGATACTCCACTGCAAGCTGCGAGAGAACGGTGCCAACATGTTTCTGCACATCCAGCGGCCGGAACGACTCGTAAAGGAGCAGAGAATCCCCGTTGCTCCAGGCTTCCTGCTGGGCCAGCATGATCTTCTGTGCCATCGTATACAGCACCGGCATTACATACTGCGTCTCCCCCAGTCTGGGGTTGTCAAAATAGACGTCATAGAGCTTCTCCCCGGTGACGGCAGGAAGCGAATGCCCGGAACTGCGAAAGATCGAAGAACGGCTGTTGGTATCCCTATAAACGATCGACGGGATGAGGTCCGGCAGGTTTACCATCACGTATTTGGTTTCCACATAACCTGTCCTGCCATCCGTAAGCTCCACGGAAAAACGGCTTCCATCCTGCATAAGGATCGTGAAGGCATCACCCGGTGCCAGAGCCGCCACAACGGCGCCGAATTCATCGATCACATTCATCTTCACCGAGGCATATCCGCTCGTACCGTAAAGGGGCAATTCAAAAACGCCGAAATAAGGGTTGGTCAGCAGCGCTTCATTGGCATCTCCGATATCAATGTCGCCGACATCTCCGATACCGTCATCTCCGACACCGATATCCTCCGCCTGCACGACGAGATCCGGATCCTCATTGAAAGAGCCATCCGCCGTGCTATCAGCTTCCTCCTGCGCATAATTTTCAGGAGTTAAAACAACGCCGCTTCCTGTATGCTCCGGCCTTTTCAGGATCGTATTGAGCAGCTCGGGATTAAGCCTTAAATACGTTACGCCCAGAATGACGACCAGGCATATGATAATAAGATGTATGATTGGACTGGTATTCTTCATTTTCCTCAACCAGAAATTCTAAAAACTGATCTCCCACTCAGTCTCTTTATTCAGGGGCTTTACCGGATACTGACTGAATGTCTTCATATAATAATCGCCGCCCTTTGCCTGCTCCATATCAGGGTCGCAGATATAGGCCGTTCCATCAATTTCGATCTCCACCCATCCATGAGGCGTCACGCCGCCCCTGGCTGCGGAGATGCTGCCGGTACAGACATGGACATCGTCTCCAAGTTCCTTGCAAAGATAAGCAAAGGCCGCCGCATACCGGTAGCAGTTGCCCGTTCCTTTTGCGTAGACATCCATGGCATAGTTTTTGGTCCAGTCGCCCTGCGGTCTCTCATAAGTACGGACATACTGAGCCCTTTTGATCACGTAATCATAGCAGGCGCGCCGTTTCTCCTCTATTGTCATCTCCGGCGTTGTCTGTTCATCAATGATCTGCCGGACCAGTTTTTCAAAGTCCGTCACATAGATGGAATCAAATAATTTCTTCAGCTGTGCGGAGTCCGTCTTCTCAATTCCTTCCCCCAGGATCTCCACTGCGCTGTCCATATCATTGGCATCAATGTAGAACTGCGCCAGTCCTACATAGCCCTCGATATTTTTGGGAGACCATTCCAGGAGTGCCTTCCAGGCCTCTTCGGCTGTATGCTCCGGCGCATTCGCAGCCGCTGCAAGATATCCCTCCGTGATCCTTCTCTTCAGTGTGAAAGCCTCGCCGCCATTCTCCAGTGCGGAGAGAAAATATTTAAGGGAGGTCTCATATTCTCCTCCCGCATAAGCCAGGTCTCCCAGCACAGTCAGAGCTTCCGCATTATCAGGTGCAACACTCAGCACCCTCTCCCAGGAGCGGGAGGCCGTCTCCCTCGCCGATGAAAGGTAGAGCTCCGGCAGCTGTGCTGCTGCGCGCTCATAAGCGGTGCTGCCCTCCTCCGAAATATCGAGGACCATCTCGTACAGGTGAATGGCACTGTCAGAATCCGCGGTTGCCCTGTACCTGTCGGCTCCTTTGAGCAGGAGCGTCTGCGCAGTCCGGATCATCTCCTCCTGCTGCTCCTCATTCAGGACGCTTCTCTGACCAGAACACAGCGATAGGAGCTCGTCATATCGCTCCTGTGCCGAATAGCTCTCCATCAGTCCCTTCAGTGCTGCTGTATCCCGGGGATCCAGCAGCAGCGCCTTCTGATAATACTCCGCTGCTTTGTCATATTCCTGCCTGGATTGATACCTCTGTCCGAGATTCAGTTCTATTTCCCTGCGCGCTTCCGGTGTATTCTGCTGTGCATGCACACTGTATCCGACACCCGCCAGGACCAGGACCGCCGCCAGAACTGCTGCCGTATGCCGTTTCCGTAATTGTGCCGTTTCCGGTTTCTTCTCCATAGTATTCCTCATGTCTTATCTGATCCGGATGCTATAGTCCAAATCTATATTATACACGAAAACATACTATTTTTTGCACTTCCACATAAGATTTGATAAACTATTGGGAGTTATGCTGCAAAGACAATCTGCATCATCTTGTTATTGCAAAGGAATCCCAAGCCATGGTTTTCAGTTCAAT